>JAGCMG010000083.1 GCA_017646555.1 Clostridia bacterium
ACCCCTAACGACAGGTGCTTTTACAATGATTTTTGCGCCATTAGGCTTACTTAAAATTTTGTCGCAAATTTGGTCGGTTGTCTGTCTTTCAATTTTTTTGCCACATTGTGGACAATGCGGTTGACCAATACGTGCGTATAAAAGTCTTAAATAGTCGTAAATTTCCGTTACCGTACCAACCGTTGAACGTGGATTGTGCGAAGTGGTTTTTTGGTCGATTGAAATTGCAGGCGATAAACCTTCGATTAAATCGACGTCTGGCTTGTCCATTTGCCCTAAAAACATACGCGCGTAACTTGATAAACTTTCAACGTATCTTCTTTGCCCTTCAGCGTAAATCGTGTCAAAGGCAAGCGTTGATTTACCAGAACCGGAAAGCCCCGTAAACACGGTGAGCGAATCACGCGGAATCGTTACGTCTATATTCTTTAAATTATTTTGCTTTGCGCCTTTAATTACTAAATATTTTTGCATTTTTTACCGTTTAAGACTTACCGCCTTTTCTCATCATCATTTTTAATTTTGCAATTTTTTCACGCAGTTCAATACAGCGTTCAAAATCAAGATTTGAAGATGCAATCTTCATAATCGCTTTAAGTTTTTCAATTTCTTCAGGTATATCTTTATTTTTAATATCAATTTTTTCAGCTTTTTTGGTAATCTCAAGCGTGTTTGAAACGGGCTTAATAATAGTTTTTGGAACTATTCCGTGTTTTAAGTTGTATTCTTTTTGAATAGTTCTTCTTCTTTCCGTTTCGTCAATAGCGCGTTTCATACTGCCCGTAATCGTATCGGCGTACATTATAACTTTGCCGTCAGCATTACGCGCGGCACGGCCGATAGTTTGTATAAGCGAAGTTTCACTCCTTAAAAAGCCTTCCTTATCAGCGTCTAATATAGCGACTAACTTTACTTCGGGCATATCTAAACCTTCTCTTAAAAGGTTAATTCCTATTAGAACGTCGAACTCACCACTTCTTAAACCGTTTACTATATCAATACGCTCTAAGGTATCGATATCGCTGTGCATATATCTAACCTTAACGGCTAAATCACGAAAATATTCCGTTAAACTTTCCGCAAGTTTTTTAGTTAAAGTAGTAATAAGAACTCTACCCCCACTTTCAACGGTTTTATTTATTTCGCTAAGCAAATCGTCCACTTGATTTTTAGTAGGTTTAACCGTAATTTCAGGGTCAACTAAACCAGTTGGTCTAATTAATTGTTCGACCACGCGCGAACAGTTTTTAAGTTCGTACTCAGCAGGTGTTGCCGACATACATATCATTTGCGTTACGCGCGCATCAAATTCGTCGAATGAAAGTGGTCTATTGTCAAATGCCGATTTAAGCCTAAAACCGTAGCCTACAAGATTGGTTTTTCTTGCGTAATCACCGTGATACATTGCGCGAATTTGTGGCAAAGTCATATGTGATTCGTCAATTATTATTAAAAAATCTTCAGGAAAATAATCCATTAAAGTAAAAGGTGGCTCGCCAACCTTTCTGCCGTCAAAATAACGTGAATAGTTTTCTATCCCTTTACAATAACCTATTTCACGCATCATTTCCATATCGTAAGAAGTACGCTGTTTTAAGCGTTGCGCTTCTAAAAGTTTGTTTTCACTTTCAAACGCCTTGACTTCGTTATCCATATCAACCGAAATAACTTTAAGCGCGTTTTCCATTTTTTCTTGTTCAACGGCGTAGTGGCTTGCTGGGAAAATTACCGCGTGTTTTAATTCGGAAACAATTTTGCCCGAAACAAATTCCACTTCTAAAAGCCTATCAATTTCGTCACCGAAAAATTCTACACGAATTACGATTTCCGAGTTAGACGACGGAAAAATATCAACGGTATCCCCCCTAACCCTAAAAGTAGAACGCGTAAAATCAATATCGGCGCGAGCGTATTGAACGGATACTAATTTTCTTAAAAGTTCGTCGCGTTCTAACTGCATACCGGGGCGCAAAGATACTGCTAACTTATAGTATTCTTCAGGTGCGCCAAGTCCGTATATACAAGAAACGGACGCAACTACGATAGTATCGCGTCTTTCGGCAAGCGAACAAGTTGCTGAGTGGCGAAGTTTATCAATTTCGTCATTGATTGCTAAATCTTTTTCAATATAAGTATCGGTTGACGGTATATAAGATTCAGGTTGATAATAATCGTAATACGAAACAAAAAATTCTACTCTATTTTCAGGGAAAAATTCGCGAAGTTCGTTACAAAGTTGCGCTGCAAGAGTTTTGTTGTGCGCTATAACCAAAGTCGGACGGTTAATGTTATTTATAACATTTGCAATAGTAAAAGTTTTACCGCTACCGGTAACGCCCTTTAATATTTGCATACGCTCCCCCGATAAAACACCGTCGGTTAAACTTTCTATCGCTTGTGGCTGGTCGCCAGTCGGCGCGTATTTAGATTTTAACGCAAACTCTCTTATTTCCATTTTTTACCTTTTCGAATATTCACAACCACAATAATTTTGGCGATATAATCCGTACTCTTTAGAAAGTTCTATCGAACGCAAATAACCGCCTTTTTTCTTAAAATCGTTTATTAAATAAGTAACGTCGTACTCATTTTGCTTTTCGTACCCGATTTCATTTAAAAGTTTAGCGTTTTTAAGTGGGCTAATAGATAGCGTTGAACAAAATAAATCATACCCGTTTTCTTTTGCTAACTTTGCCGTTTTAGAAAGTCGCAAATTATAACAAACGGCGCACCTACCACCACCCTCACGCTCGTTTTCAAGCCCTTTTATAGCAGAATAAAATTCATCTTGATTATAGCCGATATCTATTACTTGTAACCCAAAATTATTAGCAAATCTTTTAAGTTCGTCAAGTCTTAAATTATACTCGGCTAAATCGGTGATATTAGGGTTATAAAAAAACAAAGTTATATCAAAATAATCTTTTAGATAAGTGATAACAAAACTTGAACACGGCGCGCAACAAGCGTGAAGTAGTAACTTCTTTTTCTTTTCACCGTTAGTTAATCGCAATTGTTCTTCTTGTAAAAACTTTTCAAGCAACACCGAATAATTAGTAGAATTAACCATCAGTTAAGTTCCTTTTTATCTATTTTGCCGTCAATTAAATTAAGCGCGTACGCTTTTCCCCCTGACGAAATAACTTTAGTTAGTTCGCCGTTAGTGTACTCTAAAGCGCAGTCGTTTTCAATACCGACAGCGTTTGTTAAACCGTGTTTAATAAGCGTTTCGTGATAGTCGATAACTCTTTCGTTATAGTGTGGCGAACACACGCCTTTTAAAATATTAAGTCCGTCTAAAATTTTATATTCACCACTTTCCTTATTACGCATTAAATCGTAATCGGTGTACATTTTTTCAAACCAACAAATCGCTCCAGCCGAAAGTCCTGCTATAATTACGCCCCTATTATATGCCGATAAAACAAGTTCTAAAATACCACTCTCACGCCATTTATCAAGCATAAATTTAGTATCTCCCCCACCTATATAAATTAGGTCGGCTTTATCGAACTTTTCTTTAATATGGTCGTAATTCATCTCACCGTATACGGTCAAAGCGCACTCAGCCTTAATATCGAACACAGAAGTATAAGTCTTTCTAAAACTATTAAAGTACGGCATACTGTCGTGACTTGCCGTGCCTAAAAATAGTCCTACTGCACGCTTTTCGCCAGCGTGGGCTTTAGCAAGATTTACTATATATTCGTCAATTTTAAGTGTCGTTTTATTACGGATTTCCCCGCCACCGATTGCTATTATTTTTTTATCCATAATTACCTTTTTAAAATATCTTTTGCGTTTAGATAGAACAGTTTGTCAGCCGTTTTTTCGCCCACTAAACTAACAACTTTATTATACGCGTTAGTAAGTTCAAGTCTTTTTCCCTTATGATAGTCTGCCGATATAAAATCGATTAAACCGTTTTTAAGCATATCTTCAGCAAAGAACATACGCTCTTCCCTTTCAACACCCATAAGCGAATAGGCGTTTACTTGAAAAAGCGCGCCCACCTTTTTCATTTCAACAATATCGTCAATGGTTTTATACGGAAATCTTTCGTAATGCACGACGATAGGAATAATACCGTTATCAATAAATTCTTTTATAATTTGAGAAGGGTTTTCAGGTTTAATATGCCACGAAAACTCAAGCAAAATATAATTCGTGCCGTTTAATGTTAACGCCTTTTTCTCTTTAATAAGTGGTAACATTTCTTTTGCATAGTGAAGTTCTTGACCTAAATAAAGATTGACTTTTATATCGTTTTTAGCGACTTCACTTTCAAACTCATTAAACACTTTTTGAACGGTAGTTGCAGGTGTTAAAAACATATCAAGGCGATAATGTGGTGTTAAAATTATATCGGTTACGCCTTCACTAACTTCTTCTTTTAACAACCTAATAGAAGTTTCCATATCAGGGCTACCGTCGTCAACGGCTGGCAAAATATGTGAGTGAATATCAAAAATTCTTTTCATTTACCTACTTTCCTTTATACATAAAGCAATGTTTTTTGCCGTTACGCCGTTATCTTCAAGTTGCTTTTCAACCGTGCCGTGTGAAACGAATTCATCTTTAATGCCGAACGAAATAATCTTAGCCGTTTTTTTGTTTTGAACAAAATATTCCGAGACGGCACTACCAAACCCACCTAAAAGAGCGTTGTCTTCAACGGTGATTATAAGTTCGTTTTCTATTTGAGATAAAACGCTACTATCAAGTGGTTTAACCGTTCTTGCATTGATTATTTTAGCGTTAACGCCGTGTTTTTCAAGTTCTAAAGCAATTTTAACAGCACGATTACCACACGCTAAAACTACTGCATCAGCACCATCTTTTACCGTTTCCCAACTAAAAGAAAATTCCGTATGCGAAGTAAAATCTTCCACCTTACCGTTAGGGTATCTAATAGCGATAGGGCTATTTTGCTCTAACGCAAACTTAAGTGCAGACGATAATTCAACCGTGTCTTTAGGCGCAAAAATACTTAAGTTAGGAATATGTCTTAAATACGATAAATCATACACGCCTTGGTGCGTTTTCCCGTCGCTACCGACAAGCCCTGCTCTATCAATACAAAATATAACCGGTAAATTTTGTAAGGCTATATCGTGCATAATTTCATCATACGCGCGTTGCAAAAAGGTCGAATATATAAATACGCACGGTTTTAATCCTGCCTTTGCTATACCTGCCGATTTTAAGACTGCAAGTTCTTCACTAATACCAACGTCTATAAAACGATTTGGGTATGTTTCGGCATACCGAGCAAGGCCAACCCCGTCCGTCATACCAGCAGTTAATGCTACGATTTTATCGTCTTTAGATGCTAAATCAATAAGCGTTTGACCAATTTTAGCCGAACAATCGTTTTGAGAAACGGTTAAGTTTTTACCTATACCGTGGAATTTTGACGGAGCGTTTTCGGCTTCGATAAAACCTTTTCCTTTAATGGTTTTTACGGTTATTAAAACCGCCTCGCCATAATTTTTAACGCGATTAAAGGACTTTATTAACTCTTTTAAGTTATGCCCGTCAACCGTGCCGAAATACTTAAACCCTAAATCGTCGATTATATGATTAGGGTTAAACAATCTTCTTAAAAAGCGTTTAAAAGAACGCAACGCGTTACCTAAAAAGGATTTTCCAAATAATTTTTTAGCACCACCCTTAAACTTGATATATGGTTTTTTGGTGGTGGATTTTATAAGCGATTTATAAAAGCCGTTTTCGTTTTTAGATATCGACATACCGTTATCGTTTAAAATAACGACAAAATTATTTGGCTTTTTATTTTTTTCGGTAATGGCTTCAAGCGAAACGCCGTTCATAATAGACGCGTCCCCAACGACGCAAGCAACGGTGTAATTTTCCTTTAATAAATCGCGCGAAAAGCACATACCAAGCCCTGCGCCGATAGAATTACCAGCGTGCCCTGCTATAAATGCGTCGTAATCGTTTTCCGTTGGGTCAGGAAAACCTGAAATCCCACCGTTTGTTCTTAAAGTTGCAAATTTTTCAGCACCCTCGTTTAAGATTTTATGCGTGTAGGATTGATGTCCCACGTCGAATAAAAGTTTATCACAGGAAAAATCAAACACATAATATAACGCAAGCGTAGTTTCAACCATTCCCAAGTTAGGCGACAAATGCCCACCGTTTTTAGTAACGGTTTCTATAATAAGCGCGCGAATTTCTTCCGCTAAAAGTTCTAACTCTTTTACCGAAAGTTTTTTAATATCCGCGGGTGTTTTAACGTTTTCAAGTAAAGCCATAATCGCCCCTTAAATATCTTAATATTATTATATTATACTATTATTCTCTTTTAGTGTCAACGCTTTTAAAAAAAGGTATTACTAAAAAAGACTTGCTAATAAGCAAGTCTTTAGCGTTTTAATACATATAATCGGTTTTCTTTAATAAAGCGCGACGCATTTTATAATCGGGCATAACGCTTTCAATAATAGAATAAAACTTTTTAGAGTGGTTCATTTCAATTAAATGCGAAAGTTCGTGAACGACAACGTATTCAGCGCAATAAACCGGTACGCAAAGTAATGCCGTTGAAAGATTTATTTTACCCTTAACTTTATTGCAACTACCCCACCTTGTCGTCATATACTTAAAACTAATTTTAGGGTGGGTTATTTTATAACGGCTAAATAGTGGAAAAATTTTATCAACTAAATTAAGTAAATAATCTTTGCTTTCTCTTTTTAAGAATTTTTTTAAAACAACGGGAAAATCACCTAAATTTTTTAGACTGAAAACTATACTATCTTCACCTATTAAAACAGAATTTTTCTCACTTAAAACTTTATCGATTTTATACGGTTTCCCGAATAGATAAAACTTATCTTTTTCACTCTTTTTTATAAAAAGCGAATACACTCTATTAAAGTTATCTAAAACAAACTTCTCTACCCTTTTCTCACCTATGAAAAGTGGTGCGCTAACGAATATTTTACCGTCGTTTTTAACGCGCAAATTTATGCGCTTAATATTCTTAAAAACAAGGGTGTATTGTAAAGTTTTACCGTCAAAAGTTATAGTTTTGGTCATATTTCACGATACCGTTGTGCGTGTTAGTTGACCGAATGCGCTACGTAGTCGATATGGTCGGCTGAACGCTCTAAGTTAGAAACAAGGTTAATAAACACCCCACTACTTTCCGCTCTACACTCACCTTTATTAAGTCTATCAAGATGGTCTTTAATGAGTTTTTTCCTCATTGCGTCAACTTCTTCTTCAAGGCTTTCAACGGTAGGTAAAGTATCAAGTTTACCTGTTGAAATTATTATGCCTGTATACTTTGATAAGTCTTTGATTTTAGACATCATTACAAAGATTTCTTTAATGACTGTATCGGAAAAAATCAAATTGCCGTCAACGGATTTTTTAGTGTATTTAGTAACGTTTTCAGCAAGTTCGCC
>JAGCMG010000084.1 GCA_017646555.1 Clostridia bacterium
ATCGCTTTTAGCATAATTTTTTCGCCGATAAAATATAATAGCGTGTAATGAATTTTTAGTAGGTGGGAATATGGCAATTAGCAAAATGAAAGAAAATTTAAACCTTTATAATGCAACCGTTACGCTGTCCGACACTTTAAAAGTTGAGTGTTCGTGCGAATTTCAAACTTCGCTATCAGAAATATTATCGGTAAATTCTACCGCGATATTATTATCTGATGAAATTAAAAACGGCGTTTATAAATGCGTTGGTAAAATTATTTATACCGTATGTTATAAAGATGCTGAAAACAATTTACAAAAGCGTGAATGCGCGTGCGAATTTACGGGCAAAATTTTAAATGACGAACTTCACGATGGCAATTTAGCCAAAACGCGTTTGGAAATTTTAAGAACCGAAGTTTGCGAAAACGGCAATAAATACTCTTTAACTTCAACCGTTTTCGTTTCAAGCGAAATTTACGCTCAAGAAACTAAAACCTATATTTTAGGTGGCGAAAATATGTTGGTTAAAAAAGAACCAGCCGAATTTACTTATTCTTTAGGCGTTAAAAATTGCACGCTTCCGATTATGGAAGAATTTGAAATCAACTACCCCGTTAGCGAAGTTCTTTTCCATAAGGAAGAATTAATCGTTACCGGCGTTCAATGTGGATTAGGCAATCTTATTATCGACGGTGACTTACTCTTTTCTATTTTTCTATTGCAAAATGGCAAAAGTAATGATATAGTTAAAGAAACTAAGATTATTCCCGTTAGACTTGAAACGGAATACGATTCGGCTGACCCGACCTCTTTAGCAAAAGCAACTTGCTATATTAAAGACGCGCATTTGGCCGTTACTTCTTACGAGGACAGTTTTAAAAGTGTAATTAAAGCCGATTTGACGGCGCGTATAGTTTGTGAAGCCTTTAAGACGAACGAAACGGAAATCGTCGTTGACGCGTTTTCTAAAACGGATGACTTCACGCTTGAAAAAACCGAAATCAAAATGCGTGCGCCAGCAGGTAGATATTCTACCGACGCTAAATTTTGCGAAAGGGTATTTACGCCAGAAACCGTTGAAGTCGGCGCTAAAATTTTAGCAGTTAACGCTGATTGCGTTAAAATCGTTACGCAAAATTTATTAGACGGCGTTTTAACGCTTGAACTCGTAGTTAGAGCCACTGCTTTTATCAAAAATACCGACGGTGCAATTTATTCTTCAAAATACGAATTCCCCGTTACGATTAAAGAACAAGTAAATATAAACGACGATAATATTTTTATGGATTTAACTGCCACCGTTAGCGAAATTTATTTAAGGCTTATCACCTTAAATGAAGCCGACGCGTACGGCACGATTAAAATCTCTGCCGAATTTGATACTAAAAAATCGGTTTTGGTCGCATTTGACACTACCGTTATCGGCGAAAAGAAACCAAATGATAGTGCTTATTCCGTATTCCTTGCCCTTAAAGGCGAAGACCTTTGGGATTTATCAAAGCGATTAAACCTTTCGCCAAGCGAAGTTGAAACGCAAAATCCTGACCTTACTTTCCCGTTAAACGGCGACGAACAAATTATAATCTTTAGAAGGAGAACTAAATAATTCCGTGAAAAAAGTTAAACAAAAGATACCGGCAAAAATTAATTTGACGCTTGACGTCGTAGGCGCTAACGACAAATACCACGAAATTTTATCACTCGTCGCATCTATCGACCTTTGCGATACGGTAACGCTAATTAAGAGAAAAGACGATATCGTCACTCTTAAAGAAAAAGGCATTTTAGCAAATTGCCCCGTCACCGAAAACAACGCTTATAAGGGCGCAAAACTTTTTATGCAAACTTTTCACACCAGTGGCGTTGATATTATTATCGACAAAAAAATACCCGTTTCGGGTGGTTTAGGTGGTTCAAGCGCAGACGCCGCAGCCGTTTTATTAGGCATGAATAAACTCTACCATTTAGGTGGTGCTCTAAAACCACTTGCCGATAGACTGGGAAGCGACACCGGCTATATGCTATCGGGTGGTTACGCCGTAATTAGTGGGCGTGGCGACGCCGTTAAAAAACTTGATTTTGATAAGACTTTATACCTTATTCTCTTTGCTGAAAACACGGGCATTACTGCGCGTGAGTGCTATGAAGAATTCGATAAAATGCAACGAATACTTCCACCGTCTACCGAAACGGCAGTACAAATTTTATCTTCAAACAGCGCAAACTATTTAGAAGAATTTGCGTCGGTTGCTAAAAACGACTTATACGCGCCTGCTAAAAACAAATTGCCCGTTTTACAAGATAATATTTCAGCGTTAAACGATAGTGGGGCTTTGCTTTCGCTTATGACGGGGTCTGGCTCAACGACTTACGGCGTTTACAAAAATAAACGCGAACGCGACGACGCTTTTAAGACTTTGCAAAAGCGTTTTCCAAATAAGCAAATTATCAAGGCGAAAACTATGCCGAATAAATCGTTATTTGAAAAAACTTTTTATAAATACTTTCAAAAAACGCCTATCGAATAATAAATTAAGCGACCTAATCGGTCGCTTTTTTGTTAACGCTTGACATTACTTTATAATTTATATATAATACTAATTACAAACTAATATAATTATATAAGGAGCAATTTATGGCGTTCATTAAAAATTTACAATACAAAGATTTAACCTTTAAACTTCCACCGTATAAAAAAGTTACCGACGAAGAAGTTGAAGCCGAACTTGAAAGATTTAGATTATCTCAATCGGAAGAAGTTGAAATCACCGACCCTAACTACGAACTTAAAAACGGCGATATCGCTAACATTTATTTTTGTGGCTATCTAAACGGCGAAAAATTTGAAGGTGGCGAAGCCGATAATTACGATTTAACCATCGGCGCGCATCAATTTATCGAAGGTTTTGAAGAAAAAATGCTTGGTATGAAAATCGGCGAAACCAAAGACCTTGACCTTGCTTTCCCTGAAAACTATGTTGAACATCTTGCAGGCAAGCCTGTTACTTTTAAGGTTACCGTTCATAAGATTAAAACTAAAAAAGAAGTTGAACTTTCCGACGAATTAGTTAAAAAAGCAACCAAAATGCAATCAATTGAAGAATTTAAGGCAGGCTATCGCGCATACGCAAGCGAAAAGTACGCACAAGAATATGTTTCGCTTAAAAATGAAGCCATTTTAAACGGTCTTTTACAAAACGCTGAGGTTGAAGTTACTAAAGATATGGTTGACGCGCAAATTAACACTATGTTCAGCCAACTTGAAAAAGACCTTACACAATACGGTATGACTGTTGACCAATACTTTGAAATGATGGGTTCAACAAAGGAAATTGAGGCTGAAGGGCTTCGCGAAAAGGCAAAGGAAAACATTAAAAAAGTTCTTATCATTGAACGCGTTATGGAACTTGAAAATTTAATCGCTAGCGACGAAGAAGTTGAAGAATTCCTTAAAGGCAATACCTTTGAAAATATTGATAAAGAAGGCGTTAAAACAAGCCTTTCTTACACCAAAACCTTACAATTCTTAGACAAAAACAACAAGTGGGTTGCAGAATGAGCGAAAACGATACTTTAATTTGCGAGGGCAAATTTTCTAAAGCACCTTGGCGATTTTTGTTTTATACTTTTTTAGCCGTGCTTGTAGTTTTTGCCGTGTCCGTCGTTTTAACCGTCGTTTTTAACGGCCTTATTAAACTTGCGTTTTTGTTTTTTGCAATATTTTTTGGGCTACTTACACTTTATTTAGCAATTATTTGCACTAAAAAAAGTGGTGAATATAAAAGCACTAAATTAGTGGTTACTGATAATAAAATCGCAGGGATTTCAGCAGATGAAGATAAGACGGCGTTTGAGTGTGAACTTTATCGCATTGAAAACGTTACCTTAAATCAATCTTTAATAGGTAGAATATTTAAGTATGCGTCGCTTACAGTTAAAACGTCTATCGGGGTTTACTTTTTCCCTGCTATAACCAACGGTGAAGAACTTAAAACGCTTTTAATGGATTTAGCCCTTAAAGCAAAAGATAAATCAGTTATATTTTAATATTTTGGCACGATTTCACGATACCGTTATACGCAAAAAGCACCCAATCGGGTGCTTTTTTGATTTTTATGTATTAAAGTAAGTTTATTATCAATAAGCCGATAAACGCTATGACGATACCTAAAATTGCTTTTACGGTTAACTTTTCCTTAAACAAGGTTGCCGACATTACGGTTGATAAAATTAACGCGCCACCGTTATTTAACGGATATAATAAGATAGCGCTTAAATAGCCTGCCGACAAGGTTTTAAAGTATGAGTTTGCGAATAAGCAAATCGCCATAACTAATATAAACCAAAACATTTTTTTGATATCGGATTTTGACGCGCCGTTTTCCTTTTTATAAGTGAAAGCAAACGCTATAATTAAAACTATTCCTGCAAAAACGTAAGTATATAAATTGAAAACTGCTGGCGAGCCGTTTGGCAACGTTTTCATAAAGACTTTTTGCGAAAAGTCAGCAACGCCGTTAGCAACGCCACAAACGATAAGTAATATAAGCGAAAGAACAGAAACTTTTTCTTTAATAGAGTTATTATGCGAATACATAAATAAAACTGCAACAAATAAAACGCCAATACCTATCCATTGTGTAGTTTTGATATCTTCATCAAAGAAGATTTTGCCTGCAATTAACGGAACTAAAACGCCAAGCATAAGGAAGATATCAAGTAGCATATAAGCGCTCTTTTTGACTAAAATAAGCCAAGTCACAACGAAAATTGCCATTGATACGCCCGATAACGCCGATATTAAAAGCATTTTTGCGTTAGGAACGATACTTGATAAATCACCCGTTACCGTAACTAATATAAAGCCGATAATAACGCATAAACCCATTCTTATACTGTTTGCAAAGAGCGCGTCGTTAAAAGTATTCGTGTAGCCACTTGTCCTTTTTCCGCAATAGCCCTTAGTTACACCTGCTAAAAGCGCGACTAATAAAAATAGATAGCCCATAACTTTCCTTTTAATTAAAATTTTTAATCGCTATGATTATAACACTTTAATATTACTATTGCAATAAAATGACTATATTTGTGGTTTATCTTTTTTATGTTTACAAATTCAGCGCCCTTGCAAATACTTGGCATAACGATTATTTTCCTTATTGTTATCGAATAAAATGAGTCGAATGTATGTAGTGAACTGGTCAGCAGATTTAACGATATCACTCGTTACAGCTCATTTTCTTCGCTTTCACCAATAACTAATTCCCCCTTTTCCCAACTTCGTTTCTTTCCCATAGCACTCCTTGTGAAAAATTCTTTTCGACCATAAATTATTTAACAACATTTCCTATCGTGCTGTGATTATAGAATAAATATTCTTATGATACTTGACAAAAATGAACGTTTCTTGTATAATTATGTCGTAATAAGAGGACCCTTTCTTATGTGGAGATGAATAATGAAAATCGGAGTGGTATTATGTGGCGGATTTGCAAAAGGAGCGTATCAAGCCGGATTTTTAAAAGCCTTACAAGAAAAAATTAAAAGAGAAAATATCGTTGCCGTTTCTGGCGCTTCTATTGGTGTAATCAATGCTTATGCCTTTGCCGCCAATAAACTTGATGATTTGGAAAAATTGTGGAAAGAGATACACTTTGATTCAATGGTTGATTTAACTCTTCAAGTGTGGTTTAAAAAATATTTTAAAAAAATATTAGCAAAAATAATCAAAGAAGACGACGTTTTAGACGTTCCATTATACGCACCAATAGTATATCTGCCTTTCATAAATTACGACTACGGAAAATTAACCGGCGAATACACCACAAGCTGGAGGAATTTTATTTTAGGAACAATGTCTTTCCCTATTTTTTCAGGGGGAATACATTTCTTTCGCGGTCAGATTTCCTTTGACGGCGGAGCAATCGACAACGTTCCAATTTTGCCGATTTTAAAAAATGAAAAGCCCGATGTAATCATCGCGGCACATTTCAATTCAAGGTTTAAACCACGCAAATATTTACTTGAAGACGATACTCTTGTATTAGACTATGATATTACTATTACCGATAATATTTCAAGAACTTTGCATAGAACTTTTGATTTTACAAAAGAGGGCATAACGGATATGTTTCAATTCGGTTATGAATACGGATTGAATCTTTGCGAAGAAATATTCGGCGATTTGCAAAACATAGAAACAATAAAAGAAAAAGCACAGAAAAGAAAACAGGATGAAAAAGAAAAACGTGAAAGCGGAGCTTTTTGGGACGAAACAATAAACATGGTTAATAAAATCGCTCATCCATTTTTCAAACATGATGGTAAAAATATAAAAACGTTAACTAAAAAAATTAAGCGAAGAAATAAGTTTTAACATACTTTTGTTGATTTTTAGACGTTTATTTTAAACCGTATCATTGTTTCATAATGTTTACGAATTAAACGAACAAAAAGCCCTTTCAGAGAATTATTTTTCAAAATGGTTTTGGATGCCAACCGAAGATAATGACATTATCTCTTTCCCAAACACTATAACTAAAAATTCCGCATCGATAGATTTATCCAAACCTAAAAAACCTATTGTTAAATTTAATTTTACAACTAATTTTACACAGATAAATCAATCTATAACAACCAAGGGCACTATAAAATATAACTATGTCAACAATACTGTACTCGACATACCCGAAGAGGTTATTACCTCTTGGAAAACAAAACCAAATTATTTAAGAACTTTTTAATAAAATCAGGAGAAATTAAAAATGAATATTGAACATGTAAAGAGAATATTCCCTAAATTTAAAAATTCAATTCCGACAGATAGAGTCTCAGAATTTTCCGATGCTTTATATAATGCAAAGGATGAAGGGGTTCCCCAAATTGAAAATACTAAAACAAAAAATCCTGTTGCAACTTTCTTTTTTGCACTCTTTCTTGGTTGGATAGGCGTCGACAAGTTTTATTTGGGAACATTTGGTGACGCATTAAGTAAAACCTTAAAACTTTTTGGTATTATGCTTTTATCATATATTGGTCCTGGAGTATTACTTTTTTATCTTTTAAACCCTTCTTGGACGTTTTATAATCCTGCAACCGACACTTTTTACGTAGCAGCTATAATCTTAAACATAGTACTTATATTATTTAGTTTAGTTTGCAATGTTATATATTGCATTTTATATATTCGCGATATAGCTTTAGCAATAAAAGAAAC
Organism: Clostridia bacterium; assembly: GCA_017646555.1. Classification (GTDB taxonomy): domain Bacteria; phylum Bacillota; class Clostridia; order Christensenellales; family Borkfalkiaceae; genus UBA11475. The sequence continues at coordinate 7,202 of JAGCMG010000084.1, forward strand.
TAAACAAACTAACTTTAATAAACTTTCTTATGTATTAAAGCATTATAAAAATTAATAAATATTTTTAGAACAAAAATGAGCTTGCTAAAATACCGAACTCAATTTCGATATACTTAATTTGATTTTTCGTCCATCTCTTTTGTTTGTCAGCACTATCCTAGTGCTTATTATTGACACAAAAAGCACCCAAACGGGTGCTTTTTAACTTTAAAATTTAATTTAAAAAATACTTAAATTCAATTCTGTAAAATTTGTCTTAATATTTACACTAATATAACTTTTTATTATTTTACAGCACCTAAACTTTCAATAATTTCCGTCAAATTATCAAGGATTCCTGAAAGCAAAGAGCCACCAACCGCTACCAAGAAAAGAAGAATTACCCCTATTATTAGATATTGGCAAAAATATGAACGCGCAAAGCTACGTAAGTTTAAATTATGTGCACATAATGCAAAAACTATTAGGAAAATTGTACCGACAATAGGTATAGCAAATAATATTTGATACCCAAAATATCCCCAAGCCGAAATATGCTCATACCTATCTGACGTTTGGGTTTGAATAGTAATGTTTGTTGGTTGTTGATTTGTTTGGTTTTCCATAAAATACCCCTCCTCTAATGTAAAACATTGAAGTTTTTATCATTTACAATTATATTTTAACCTATTTTAGGTTATTTTGTCAACAAGATAAATAAACTTCGTTACAATATATTATATTAGGGGTAAAATATGTATAAACGAATTAAAGAATTGCGCAAATCGTCAGGCGCTAGCCAAAAGCAAGTCGCACAAAAATTGGGGATGTCACAAACGGGGTATTCTAAATACGAAACAGGCGAAAATGACGTTCCTACTGAAATTCTTATAAAATTATCTGCAATGTATAACGTTTCAGTTGATTATATTCTAAATTTAACAGATATTGAAGATTGTTACCCTAAAGATTAATTTAACGTAAAAAGCACCCACACGGGTGCTTTTTTTGTTTTTTGATATTAATAGTTATAACCAGCTGTTAATGCTTTAACGTTTGCTTCCAACAAGTCTTGGTGACGAGCAGAAACAACTTTTTTCATTGCTTCGCAAGCGTTTTCTAA
>JAGCMG010000015.1 GCA_017646555.1 Clostridia bacterium
ACGAAAAGGCTTAAAGGTCTGATTTTTCCACCGTTACGCCATTAGGTAAAACCGTTATATTTCCACCTGCTTTTTTTATTATATCGACGATTTTTTTATCGCCTTGTACACTATTTATGTTAAGATTATTGACGGTGATTTTTCCGTTTATTACGCCTGCAACAAGCCAAAAAGCAGAGTTGGACCAGTCGCCTTCAATATGATTTTTGCCTTTAAAAATTTGATTGCCTTTAATTATGAACGCGCCGTTTTCTTCTACAATATTTACGCCGTAATTTTTTAACACTTCAAGCGTAATATCGATATACGGGCGCGATTCTAACGCTGTGGTTAACTTAATTACGCTATCACCATTTAGGTTTGGAAGCGCTAAAAGTAACCCCGTTAAATATTGCGAACTAATATCGCCACGAATATTATATTCCCCTGCCGTCAACTTGCCACTAACAAAGATTTTATCATCCTTTTTTTGCACGCTAACACCGTGAGCGTTAAGCGCTGAAAAAAGTTCGTCAAGTGGTCTTTCTAATAATCTTTGACTGCCCGTGAAAACGAAATTTCCACCGATTGACGCTACAACGGGCAATAAAAATCTTAAAGTTGAGCCCGATTCGTTAGCGTTTAATACTTCGCCCGATAAAATGGCTTTTAAGCAATTAGCCGTTGCGATAACGTCTTCGGAAAAATCGTATTCGGTAACCGTTTTGTTCGCTAAAAAATCGCAAATCATAGCGCGATGAGCAAAGGATTTTGACGGTATGGCGTCGATTGTTCCCATTAAAGACGACTTACTAACGATTACATCCATAAAAAACCTTTTCTAAAGAAGATACTGCCACCGTTTTTTGGCCACAGTCCCCCACTTTATTCACCACTATTATTTTTATGTTTTCGCCCGAACGCTTTTTATCGTTCAACGCGTTTAATGCTAACTCTTTTGCTGAAAAAGAGCACGGCGTTATATTAAATTTTTCCATAACCTTACAAATACGCGCGTATTCACCGTGCGATAAAATCTTTTCGTTAAAAGAATATTCCACCATTATTTTAACACCTGTTGCTACGGCATTACCGTGCGTTACGGTGTAGTTAGAAAGTTTTTCAATAGCGTGCGCAGGCGTATGCCCTAAATTAAGCAATCGCCTTTCGCATTTTTCAAATTCGTCTATTTCAACGATTTTTCTTTTATAGTCAACGCAAAGATATATTAGGTCGGTTAAATCATAGTCGCCGTTTTCGATTAAAGAAAATACCTTTTCGTCTAAAAGCGCGTACTTTAACACTTCCCCCATACCGTCGTTAAACACAGTTTTAGGCAAGTTTTTGATAACGAGGGAATCGCAAACGACTACGCTCGGCTGACAAAACGCACCGACTAAATTTTTGCCCGACGGAATATCAACGGCAGTTTTCCCACCGACCGAAGAATCGGTTGCTGAAAGTAAAGTCGTTGGTACTTGTATATACTTTATTCCACGCAAATAAGTTGCCGAAACAAACCCTGCTAAATCGCCAACAACCCCACCACCAAGCGCTAACACGGCATCCGTTCGCGTTAGTTCGTTTTCGGCTAAAAAGTTGATTGCGTTAGCGTAAGTTGATAAGTTTTTACTCTCTTCCCCGTGCTTAAATACGAATTTAACGGGTACGTACCCAGCCGTTTTTAGCGAAAGCATAACTTTATCGCCAAATAACGCGTCTACCGTATCGTCCGTGATAACGGCAATTTTGCATTTATCAACAAGTGAGGATATGAGTTCGCCAACGCTATTTATTAAGTTTTCACCGATAAATATAGGGTAACTTTTGCCCGTATTTACCGTTACAGTTTTATAATTTTTCATATTAGTTGATTTTTTTATTTTTCATTTTTTCGGCAGAAAGTTTTTTGTTCGTTCCGTCTTCTAAAAGTTTATAAAGTTCGTTTTCGTCGCCTTTAGAAAGCGCAACGGCGTATTCTTTAAGGCTATCTATTAAACAATATATTTCTTTAACTAAATTATCTTTATTATCAATCATAAGTTCCGTCCACATTTCGGGCGAAAGCCTTGCTACACGCGTCATATCTCTAAAACTGCCGGCAGAAAAACCTAAATAGTTTTGCGCCGTAGGTGATTTTATGTATGACGACGATACGACGTGCGCTAATTGCGAAGTGTAGGAAATGATTTTATCGTGCTCGTCAGCAGTTGTGATTACAACCTGACCAAAACCTATACTTAAACAAAATTCTTTTAATTTTGCCACGGTACGTATATCGGCTTTTACTGGAACGAGTATCATTGACGCTTTTTCGTAAAGCGTTGCCGTCGAGTGTTTTATACCCGAAAATTCACGCCCTGCCATAGGGTGCGACGAGATATATTCAAGATTAGTGTGCTCGTTACTGATTTCTTTTAACGCTTTAACGATAGTTCTTTTATTACCACATAAATCCACGACTAACGCGCCGTCTTTTAGTTTACTTGCGTATTCTTTAGCCACTAAAATTGCCGTTTTTGGATAGAGCGCGATAAATAAAATATCTAATTCTTTTGCGTTTTCGTCCGTTAATACTTCGTGATAGGCTTTTAACAACTTACCAGTTTTTAACGATTGCGCGTCTATATCAAAAGCGAAAACTTTATGCTGTGTTTTTGCTACGATACTGCGCCCAAGCGAACCACCTATTAAACCTAAACCTATAATTCCTACGTTCATTTTTTGCCTTAAATATATTTTTTATTTACGATAGGTAACATTAAATTTACCTTATCCATTACCGTTTTAAACTGTTCGGGCTTAAGCGATTGTGCGCCGTCGCAAAGCGCTTTTTTAGGGTCGTTATGAACTTCTATAATAAGCCCGTCAGCCCCTGCCCCAACTGATGCAAGCGACATAGGTTCAACTAATTTTGCTACGCCCGTTGCGTGCGAAGGGTCTATTACGATAGGTAAATGAGTCATATTTTTAAGCACGGGCACGGCTGATAAATCAAGCGTGTTTCTAGTAGTTGGCTCAAAAGTTCTTATACCCCTTTCACATAAAATAACGTCGGTTGCGCCTTCGCTCATAATGTATTCTGCCGACATTAAAAGTTCTTGTAAGGTATTGGCAAGCCCACGCTTTAATAAAATTGGTTTACCCGTTTTCCCTACTTGTTTTAATAGGTCGAAGTTTTGCATATTTCTTGCGCCGATTTGTATAACGTCAACGTCCTTAAAGTCGTCAATGTGTTTTTCGCTCATAAGTTCGGTTACGATAGGAAGCCCCGTTTCTTGTTTTGCTTTAAGCAAAAGTTCAAGCCCTTTAACGCCCATACCTTGGAAAGCGTACGGCGAAGTACGTGGTTTAAAAGCGCCACCCCTTAAAAGCGTTGCGCCGGCTTCTTTTACAGCAAGCGCCACTTCAACGATTTGTTTTTCCGATTCTACGGAGCACGGTCCTGCTATAACTTGGAAATAATCGCCACCGATTTTTCTGCCCGAAATATCAACGATAGTGTCGTTAGGGTGGAATTTACGGTTAGCGTTTTTAAACGGCTCCGATACCTTTTGCACCTTTTCAACGATATCAAGCGTGGAAATTAAATCTATATCAACTTTGGTCGTATCGCCGACAAGACCTAAAACAGTAGACATTTCACCGTGACTTACGTGAACGTCTAAACCAAGTTCTTTAATCCAGTCAACTAAACTATCGTATTGACTTTTTTCACAATTCTTTTTAACTACAATAATCATATTATGCTCCGAATTTTTATATTGAAAAAGGCTTTGTAGCGGTAACACCACAAAGCCTTGTCCTTAATTTGTTTAACGCAAAGGAAAACCCGATAGTAATTACCGCGATATTAAAGACGAGTTATTAAAATAAAAGTAAAACGCGAATTTTTTCATAATTTTTTCCTTATGGCTAAAGTATACACCCCTAAAATTTTCTTGTCAAGGGTTTATAAAAGTTTTTTTGATTTTTTTAGTCGTCTAAACCTTCTGCAAGTTTTTCAATGTAAATAGGGTCAAGCGTAGTGCGTTTTGGAATAAAATCGTTAAAAGTCTTTCTTTGTTTAATGTAATTATCCGCTAACTTAAATTCCGCACAAATTTCTCTTAACTTTGTAGCCGTTCCGTCGAATACTTTAGGGTTGCGTTCAACTAAACAACCTTCTTCGTTCGACCAGTACATATTGGTTATATAGCGATATAAGTCTTCTTTAAATTCGTTAGGCGTTTCAAAGCGTTGAATATTTATCTTAAATCTTCTTGCCGAATATTCAAGCGCCGTTAGTGGCGTTTCATTAATTTCGATAGCGTAAGTAGCCGAATAATCAATATCTTTAATGATAAATTCAACGAATTCGTCACATTTAGCGTCAACTAAAATATCTTGTCCGTTTTTATATACGATAGGCGCGCCTGCGTATACATTTTTAAGTCTAATCTTAATATTTCTACCACTTGGCATAGCGTTAAGAGCCCCACTAAACGATATTTCAGTTCTTAAAATCTTGCCATCCGAAGTATTTTTAATGGTAGTAATCGCGTCGTTTACGCCGTCGTCTTCGTAAAGGTCGTAAGAGCCGTTACCCGAATAAATTTCAAATATGATATTTTTAGGATTTGAACAATCGTTGTTGTGCTTTTCGTCACTATAAACTATGGTTGAGCCAGCCTTTGCAAACGCAGGTATGCTATCAGGGAAACGATATAAAGTCATTTCCTTACCACCTTTACCAGCCTTGTAAACTTCACCCGTGAAAATGTCCGTCCATACGCCTTCAGGTACCCACGCTTTAACGCTTGATAAACTTTTTGCTTTTACTGGGGTGGTAATTGGGTTAACTAAAATTTCGCCAAAGAAATATTCGTTTTTATACTTATAGGCTAATTTTTCGTCTGGGTATTCGTAGTAAAGTGGTGAAATAAGAGTTTTACCAAATTTACTTGTTTTAACGCCTTCACTATAAATATATGGAATAAGCGCGTGACGATATCTTAAAGCGTCGCCAACTAACGCTCCGTAACCGTTAGGATATGCCCAAGGTTCTTTTGTTACCGTTTCCATAGCAGTTGAGTGTAAACGCATAATCGGATTAAATATACCGTATTGAACGCTTCTTAAGAATAAATCGCCTTCAGAATAACCGCGTTGGTGACCACCGATATCGTGCGACCACCAAGTATAACCGATATTAGATGCAGTCGCTGTAAAGTACGGTAAATAGCCAAGAGTTTTATAGGTAATATGCGTGTCCGCCGAGAACCCTAACGGATAACGGTGTGAACCAGCCTCACAATATCTAGATAAAACTAAACCTAAATCGTGATTTAAGCCGTTATCTAAATAATGATAGTGGTTAAGCGCCCAAAGTGGGTCAAGCCCTGCCATTTGCGACTTAGTTCCTTGTTGCCAGTCAATCCACCAAAAAGCAACGCCGTCGTCTTCGTAAGGTTTATGTAAAATCTTAAAGTAGTTATTAATAAACTTATCGTTAGTTAAGTCGAATTCAACCGGGCGTTCTTCTTTAGGGTCTTGACCCATAGCAACGCACATTTCTTCGTACATATCTTCAAAGTATCTAACGCCGTCTTTCGGGTGAAGATTGAGAGTGATTTTAAGATTTTTTTCTTCTATCTTTTTAAGGAAAGATTTATAGTCAGGGAATAAATTTTTGTTCCACGAATAACCCGTCCAACCTAAACTTCTTGCTCTTGGCGCGCCACAACCGTATTTATCGTCACGGTGGCCCGTTTCGTCAATTTTAAGTTCTTTATTCACATAGTCGGAATAGTGCCAGTCCATATCAATGGTAGCAACCGTTAAAGGAATATCGTATTCTTCGAACTTATCTAAAATGTTAAGATATTCGGTATCAGTATAAGCGTGGTATCTTGACCACCAGTTACCAAGCGCGTATCTTGGAACTTTTGGAATATAACCCGTAATATCGTAAAGCGCTTTAACCGCACCTTTATAATCGTTACCAAATGCGAAAATATATTGGTCAACTTCTTGTTCACGGCGCGCTTTGAGCATACCGTCCGTGTCCAAAACGAGCCCTTTCTTGTCGTCAAGCACTGCTAAACCCGTCTTTGAACATACGCCGTTTTCAAGTTCAATAGGTTTAAATCCGTCGTAAGTATATCTATCTCCATCGTAACCGTCAAGCGTACGATAAGTGCCTAAAAGGTTGCCTTTATTAGAAAGTTTTACCTTTTTGCCGTTCACTACTGCATAAGATTTAGCGTAGTCTTTATTTACTACGAGTTTAACCATATTAGTTGTGATTTCGATTTTATCAGCAAAAGTTTTTACCTTAAAATCTTGTTCTTTAGCATCTCTATACCAAACCGATTGAGTAGCGTCGTCAGTAAAAAGTTTTTCGCTATCTTTTTCGATACGGAAAAGTCTGTCTGCTAAAACGGTGATGCGATAATCGTTAAAATAAACGATATTGCTTTCGTTAGCAATTGGTCTTGTTTTTGCTATTAAATGCTTATCTAACATAAAATTTCTCCTTAAAATCAACGATTCCTATTGATTTTTTACCTTGCTTATGATAAAATTATCATAAATCTTGGCAAAAATGTTCAAAATAATAGCCAAAATAATCAAAAAAGTTGTGATATTATGTTATACGAAAAGCACCGTGACTATGAAGAATATTTTAGTTCCGACGTTGTTGAAACACCTGCACACTTTCACCGTTCGATAGAGATAATGTATTGTCAAAGTGGGACAAGGTCGTTCGTGTTAAACGGTACGGAACAAATACTTAACGCTGGGGAATTGTTGATTATTCCACCACTCAATACGCATTCGTTTGATTTAGACAAAGACTGCGTGTGTCGTTGCAACGTTCTTCCTTCGGAATATAGCGACGAGTGGGACAAATACGTCGGCAATAAAGAGCCGATTTCGTTTATCGTTAATAACGAAAGCACGGTTAACGATATTTGCGAACACTTAAATAAAATTTCGCCGACAATAAATAAGTTTATTCGTCGTGGGATTTACGAATACGTTTTAGGCAAGATTTTTGAAACGGTTAAATTTACGGAAAGTCAAAAAGGTAAAGAACTTGACTTTACGGCAGAAGTTTTAAAATATATCGACGAACAGTATTTTAACGATATTACTTTAGACGAACTTGCCAAAAAATTTGGGTATTCAAAATTTTATTTTTCTAACCTATTTAATAAACACTTTAATACGAATTTAAAAAAATATTTGAACGAAGTTAGAATTTCAAAAGCCGTGCAACTACTAAAAAAACACGACATTAGCGAAGTTTGTAGCCTATGCGGTTATAACAGTTTGCAATCGTTCTTTTATAACTTCAAAAAAATCACGGGCAAAACCCCAACAGAATATAAAAATGAATAATATTTGGTCAAGTTTCGCAATACCGTTACACACAAAAAGCACCCACACGGGTGCTTTTTAATTTGTTTTTTGTATTTCAATGTAATCAGCCATTTTTCCATCATATTCTCTTGCATTTTCCGCATAACCTGCATACTTAATTTCTTCACTATCAAAATCATACTCAAAGAAAATCGGCGGTGCCCAAAAATATAAAAATGCCCCAAACACGGCTCCTGCTAGACCAGCATCCTCTATTACGCGATACCAATCACTTCCTGAAAAAATAATAAATAGCCTATCGTCAAACGACGCAATACGCATATATTCACCAAAACTTCTTCGCCCATCAGAAGAAAATCCTATCTGTTTTTCATCAAAAATTTGTTTCAATTTTGCTCCTGCTTGACTTTTTTCTATTATAGAAAGAAGGGTGATTTCTTTGGTCGTTCCATCACTTACTCTTGTGATTTGTATTTTAGAGTTCTGCGTTTCTCTTTCATAAATGTATTCTTCATTTTGCGTGCTAACATATGCATAATCACTACGCACATCAATTAAACTATCGTGATACAATAATTTATAACCGTCGATTTCTTTTTCAACTTGCATAATCGCTTGTAAAACTTGTTCAGATTTTGGCACTACTTCAGTTTCCTTACAAGAACAAGCAAAAGCCATTATTAAAATAAGCGACAAAATTAAACATATTAATTTACTAATTTTTTTCATACTTGCCCCCTTTTTAGTGTTTTTTAATTTGTTTTAATTATTTTTACTTTATGCGGTTGACTTCTTATTCCATTTTGTACTTCATTAACGCAACCAGCGTATTTTATTTCTTCTGTTTGTATATCATATTCAAAGAACAGCGGTGGCGACCATTTTTCATAGCCAGGCATAGGAAGAAAAACATCCGCTATTGTTAACAGTGGCGTACCAGCAAATGCTATGAACAACTTATTATCAAAAGGTACTATAGTGGCTAAAAGCCCAAAACTTCTTGAAGAATCCCCAAAGTATCCCATTTTTGTTTCGTCAAAAATTTCCGTCAACTCTTTTGCCGATTGACTTTTTTCTATTATCATTGCAAATGTAATGGTTTTAACCAAACTATCTCTAACCCGTGTTAAGCGTATATTAGCAGTTGCCTTTTTCACCCTTTCTGATATATAATCACCATCAGCAGTTGTCAGCAAAGTTAAATCAGAGTTTTCAAAATCTATATAATCGTTTTCATCATATACTAACTCATACCCGTCAATCTCTTTTTCTACTTGCAAAACTAATTCTAAATTTGCTAATTGGTCCTCTTCCCAAGAAAACTCAACTTTTGGAATCATTAAATCCCATAACAAATCACAACCAGCGGTAGTAAGAACAAAAATAAGCGATAAGATTAAACATATTAATTTACTAATTTTTTTCATAATTAATTGCCTCCTTTCTTAGTTTTGAAAGTGCACCTTACTATTATTATACTTTACGACTGCGCCGTTTGTCAATAGCGATTTTTTAAGGGGTTCGTCGGTTATTTTAACGCAAAAAAAAGAAAGCCGTATCGCTTAAAAAGTAACACAACTTTCTTTCTACTTTTATTAGTTAATTATGCGTTTATAATAACGATTAACTTTTATAAAAGATTTTGTTTTAGGCTTTACCCCAACAAAACTTTTGCGTATTTAATTTTATATAATCTCTTATATTTTATAAATCGTCCACGTCTTGAACGGGGTCAGAATATTTGTCGTAAAGGTCAATGCCCGTATACGACCCGAAAGGGTCAAAGGGGCTTTTTTCACTTTTGACTTTATTATTTACAAGCCTTGGTTTTGGAATTTTTTTGGCTTTTAGTATTGCCTCTTTCTCTTTTTTCTTCCTTCTTCATACCTTCTCCTACTGGAGTTTTAACTCCACAAAACCTTGCGTTGATGAACACAAAGGACACACGCTCCAAGCCGTAACAGCCGTTTCTATATGGCCACACTCGGAACAAATCCACATTTTAGGTTCTTTTGCGTCGTACAAGTTGCCACTAGTAAAATCTTCGTATAGCGAATTAAAAATATCTGCGTGTCGTCTTTCAACGGCGGCAATCATTTTGAATTTTTTTGCTATTTCGTCAAAGCCTTCGTTAATGGCAATTTCCGCGTACTTTTCGTAAATATGCGCTTCATCTCTTTCCGCTTCAATAGCGAATTTCAATCCGTTTTCAAGCGTCGTACCCTTAAACGGGTAACCGGCAGTGAACTCAATATTATCAAGTTCGCCAGCGCCGTCAGTAATTGCTTGAAAGAATACTTTTGCGTGATTTACTTCGTTTTTTGCAAGCGCTTTAATTTCGTCGGATAAAATCTTATATCCTTGATTAAGCGCTAACTCTGCGGAAAACTGGTATCTAAGTCCCGCTTGCGCTTCGCCCGCAAAACTCTTTGCAAGATTTATTAGGGTTTCGGATTTTGATAACTCCATCTTCTCATCCTCCCCTCGCTATTTATAATGAGCAGTTTTTCTTTTATTATTCGCGTTTAGAAAACTTTTTTATAAATTTTTTTAGCAAGGCTTTACCCTTATTTATTATGGTTTGTTTTTAAATTTTTATTATAGTTAAAATATAAACAAATTAAAAAGACCTACCAAACGCTTGGCAGGTCTTTTTATTATGATTGTTTTGACGAAAATTTCTTGATTTTTGGGAGCAGTTTTGCTATACTTTTAAAAATTATTCTAATAGGAGTTTACTATGAACGTTAAAAACGATATAAAATACGTTGGCGTTAACGATTACGATATTGACCTTTTTGAAGGGCAATATATAGTTCCCAACGGTATGGCGTATAATTCTTACGCCGTTTTAGATGAAAAAATTGCAATCTTTGATACGGTTGACTCAAGAAAAACCGACGAGTGGCTTAATAATATCAAAACCGTTCTAAACGGCAAAGCGCCCGACTATTTAATTGTTCAACATATGGAACCCGACCACTCTGGTAGTATTGACGTGTTTTTAAAACAATACCCTACGTGTGTTGTCGTTTCGTCAAAACAAGCGTTTGTTATGATGAAAAATTATTTTAACAACGACTATGCTGACCGTCGAATTATAGTTGGTGAAAACTCTACCCTATCACTTGGTAAACACGAACTTTTATTTTTAACAGCACCTATGGTGCACTGGCCGGAAGTAATAGTTACCTACGATAAAACGGATAAGGTTTTATTCTCTGCCGACGGGTTTGGTAAATTCGGCGCAATCGGAACGGACGAAGACTGGGCGTGCGAAGCAAGGCGTTATTATATAGGAATAGTTGGCAAATACGGCGCGCAAGTTCAAGCGCTTTTGAAAAAGTTAAACGGCGTACCCGTTGATGCAATTTGCCCACTTCACGGCCCTATCTTAACGGAAAATTTAGGCTATTATATTAACTTATACGATATTTGGTCAAGTTATAAAGTTGAAAGCGACGGCGTAGTTATCGCGTACACTTCGGTTTACGGCAACACCAAAAAAGCTGTCGAACTTTTAGAGCAAGAACTTTCTAAAAAAGGCGTAAAAGTAGCCGTTAACGACTTGGCGCGTTGCGATATGGCTGAAGCCGTTGAAGACGCGTTTAGATACGGTAAAATCGTACTTGCAACAACGACTTATAACGGCGATATTTTCCCGTTTATGAAAGAGTTTATTAACCACTTAACCGAACGCAATTACCAAAATCGCACGGTTGCATTTATTGAAAACGGCTCTTGGGCACCGATTGCAACAAAAGTTATGAAAGGTATGCTTGAAAATTGCAAAAACTTAACCTTTACCGAAAACGGCGTTAAGATTTTATCAGCTGTTAGTGAAGAAAATGAAAAACAAATATCTGCTTTAGCGGAAGAACTTTGCAAATAACTTTATTAAAGCGCGGTATCAAACCGCGCTTTAACGCATATTTATCGTTATGTTTAATTTTACTTTCTTTTTTAACAATACCCTTTTAGGCGCAGGGCTTGCTATGGACGCTTTTTCCGTTTCCGTAGCCAACGGGTTAAAAGACCCCGATATGAAACTTAAACGCGCTCTTTTTATAGCGTTCGTTTTTGCGCTGTTTCAAGCAGTTATGCCACTAATCGGTTGGGTTTTGGTGAGTACCGTGGTGCGCTATTTTAAAATTTTTCAAAAATTTATTCCGTGGATAGCGCTGATTTTACTACTTTTTATCGGCATTAAAATGCTACTTGACGGGTGTAAAAATGAGTGCGAACTTTCCCCTACTTTATCACTTACAGCGTTACTTGTTCAAGCAGTTGCAACTTCAATCGACGCGTTATCAGTTGGCTTTACTATCGCAAGTTATTCTATCGTGCAGGTGCTTGTAGCAATCACTTTAATCGCATTAGTTACTTTTATTATTTGCTTTTTCGGCGTGAAACTTGGCTCAAAATTAGGTTGTAAATTTTCTAATAAAGCAACGGCTTTTGGTGGCGCAATTCTAATTTTTATCGGGCTTGAAATTTTTATAACAGGCATTTTATAATTAAATATAGCCCACTTTAAGTGGGCTTTTTTGTGGCAAATTTTCTAAAAGGTATTGACTTTTTGTGCAATATATGATATCATTTTGATATCTTAAACAAAAGGAGAAGATTATGGAAGAAAAAGTTTTACATAATAAAAAACACGGACTTTTGGTTCTTATTTTGACAATTTTATTATATGCAGTAGCATGCGTAACGGCGATTTTAGCTGGAATTTTAGCAGAAACGAAAAATTCACCCGTATTACTTATCGTATCGTTAATCTATTTATGTATAGGTTGGATACCACTTTTAGGTTTAAGGGTTTTACGCCCACAAGAAGCGCTCGTTTTAACGCTTTTCGGCAAATATATCGGCACGATTAAGGGCGACGGTTTTTATTTTATAAATCCGTTCTGCGTATCGGTAAACCCTGCATCGCAAACCAAACTTAACCAAAGTGGTGACGTAAAAACGACGGAAACAAGCATTTTATCACCAAAACAACAAATAGCAGTTATTGATAAACGCCTTTCGCTTAAAATAATGACGCTTAATAATAACCGTCAAAAAATAAACGACTGTTTAGGTAATCCAGTTGAAATCGGTATTGCAGTTACTTGGAAAATCGTTGACACGGCAAAAGCGGTATTTAACGTAGATAACTTTAAGGAATACTTATCACTTCAATGCGACACGGCGTTAAGAAATATCGTTAGATTATACCCTTACGACGTAGCGCCAAACGTAGATACGACGGGCGACGGACTTTACGACGACGGTAGTTTAAGGGGTTCAAGTGAAATAGTGGCGTCAAGAATTAAAGACGAAATTCAACAACGCGTAAATATCGCTGGTATTGAAATAGTTGAAGCAAGAATAACCTATTTAGCGTACGCAACGGAAATCGCAGCAGTAATGTTACAACGCCAACAAGCATCAGCAATAATTGACGCAAGAAAAATGATAGTAGACGGTGCTGTCGGTATGGTAGAAATGGCGCTTGAAAGACTTTCGGAAAACAAAATGGTAGAGTTAGACGAAGAAAGAAAAGCGCAAATGGTATCAAATTTATTAGTCGTGCTTTGCGGTAACCACGACGCGCAACCGATAGTCAACACCGGTAGTTTATATTGATGGAAACTTATGAAAAAAAACAAGTGCCGTTAAGATTATCGCCTAAACTTTATTCAGCAATCGCTGATTGGGCAGAAGATGATTTTCGTTCAATCAACGGTCAAATAGAATACCTTTTAAGCGAATGCGTAAAACAACGCAAGAAAAACGGCAAATACGTTGGTGAAGAAATTGATAAACCGCTTGATATCACACTTCCCACCGACACCAAGAATAAAAAATAACAAAAACGCGAAAATTCTTTTCGCGTTTTTTATCGCCTAAATATATTTATGGTCAACTTTCGCAATACCGTTACATATAAAAAGCACCCAAACGGGTGCTTTTTTAATTCTAATTTTAATCATATATTAATCTCCTTCTACTTTTGCTATTGCCATATGATAATTTCTGCTTTCACCTTCAAGCCTACCATAGCCAGCATATTTTATTGCATTATTTACTATATCGTATTCAAATATTACTGCCGGCGTCCACTTGTGATAATTTAGCGTTTCGTATCCACCTATTGTATCTATTCCTTGGCAAAAAATAAATAATCTATTATCGAACTCAACTATTCCTATCGGAGCAAAAACTTCCATTCTGCCTTGCTTTTTATATGCCTCTGCCATTTGACTGGCAGAATAACTATTTTCTATTAAAAACTCATTATTAATTATTTTTTTGTTATCTTCTTTCCCTTTTTCGTAAACCGTTAATACATAATCATAATAAGACCGCTCAATCGTATAATTAGGAATTGTTCCTGTCAGCTCTTTAATTCTTACACAATAAGTTATACCATTAAAAACAAACTCTTTATTTATATTAATTCCTTTCATAGGCGCACCATTTTTAACAAGTTTATACCCCGTTATTTCAAGTGGAATTTCGTCTAAATAACTATAAAGGTTTAAGCGCCTTTGTTTTTCACAAGAAAGGCAAGTGGAACAAGCAACTAAATTAAAAATAAAAATTAAAAATAAAATCGTACTTATTAATTTAATAATTCTTTTCATACTTGCCCCCTTTGGTGTTTTTTGTTAGTTGTTTTCTATTAATATTATACTTTATGACTACTGCGTTTGTCAATACCCTATTTTTTGGCTTTTGTCATTGTGAGCCCCCTTGTCATTGTGAGCGTAGTCGTAACAATCCCCGCCTTTAGCCATTTCCCCAACCCCTACCCCACCCACCGCCAACGTCGGTGGGTGG
>JAGCMG010000085.1 GCA_017646555.1 Clostridia bacterium
GACAAGGGGATATTTTTCGCCTTTTGTAAGTTTTTCAAGATATATCTTTCCGTTCTTTATAGATGTGTGAACGTCGGAAATGCGGAGAGAATCGCCCTGAGTCAGCTTGTCGTAATCGTCAGCATTTTCAAAAGTTAACGGAATAATGCCAGCGTTAATAAGGTTTGCAATATGGATTCTTGCAAAACTTTTAGCAACCACTGCTCTAACCCCTAAATAAAGTGGAACTAACGCAGCGTGTTCACGCGAAGAACCTTGACCGTAATTGATGCCACCAACGATTATATTAGAGCCGTTTTCTTTAGCGCGTTCAGCAAAAGTTTCGTCACAAACTGCAAAGCAGAATTTTGATAAGTACGGTATATTTGAACGGTACGGTAAAATTTTAGCACCTGCAGGCATAATGTGGTCGGTAGTGATGTTATCGCCAACTTTTAAGGTAAGCGTTGCCGAAATTTCATCAGTTGCAGGAACAGCCTCTGGGAACGGTTTAATGTTAGGACCACGTAAAATTTCAAGCGATTTAGCATCTTCAACCGATGCAGGTGGAATAACAGCGCTATCATCAATTAAGAATTTTTTAGGTAATTTAACCTTTTTAATTGCCGAAATATTTTCAAGTTTTTCAGGCGAAGTAATATAACCTGTGAGTGCTGATGCAACCGCGGTTTCTGGTGAAACGAGATAAACTTTAGCGTCTTTCGTACCACTTCTACCTTCAAAGTTACGGTTGAAAGTTCTTAAGGAAACACCAGCCGAATTTGGCGAAAAGCCCATACCGATACAAGGACCACAAGCACATTCTAAAAGTCTTGCGCCACTTGCTAAAATATCAGCAAGCGCACCACATTCAGAAAGCATACGAAGAACTTGCTTTGAGCCTGGTGAAACTGATAAACTAACTGACGGGTCAATAGTTTTACCTTTAAGTAAAGTAGCCACTTTAAGCATATCGTAGAGTGATGAGTTGGTACAAGACCCAATACATACTTGGTCTACTTTAACGTCGCTTAAATCGTCAACCTTAACAACAGCATCCGGGCTGTGTGGGCAAGCGATAAGTGGTTTTAATTCATCTAAATTGATATCAATAATCTTATCGTAAACAGCGTCAGCATCACTTTCAAGTGGAATATAATCTTCTTCTCTACCTTCAGCCTTTAAGAATGCTTTAGTGATTTCGTCTGACGGGAAAATAGAAGTAGTTGCACCAACTTCCGTACCCATATTGGTAATGGTTGCTCTTTCAGGAACGGAAAGGGTTTTAATACCTTCGCCACCCCATTCAATAATAGCGCCAACGCCACCTTTAACGGAAATTAAGCGTAAAAGTTCTAAACTAACGTCTTTTGCCGTAACGAAAGGTTTTAATTTACCTGTTAAGTTAACCTTATACATTTTAGGCATAGTGATATAATAAGCGCCACCACCCATAGCAACGGCAACGTCCATACCACCTGCGCCGAAAGATAAACAACCAATACCACCACCTGTTGGGGTGTGGCTATCAGAGCCGATAAGCGTTTTACCTGGGCGTGAAAATCTTTCTAAATGAACTTGGTGACAAATACCATTACCTGGTCTTGAAAAATAAATACCGTGTTTTTTAGCAACGGATTGAATATAACGATGGTCGTCAGCATTTTCAAAACCTGCTTGCAAGGTATTATGGTCGATATAAGCAACGGATTTTTCCGTTCTTACTCTATCGATACCGATAGTTTCAAATTCAAGGTACGCCATAGTGCCGGTAGCGTCTTGAGTTAAGGTTTGGTCAATTTTAAGTCCGATTTCTTGCCCTACGACCATTTCGCCGGAAAGAAGATGGTTTTTAATAATTTTTTGAGCAATAGTAAGCCCCATTTCTATTCTCCTTTAATTTTTAAGATATTATCTCTTGCGTTTTTAACGTGAATTTTAACTAATTCTTCTAAAAGTTCGAAATTTTTCGCTTTCATAGCAGATAGAATTGCGCGATGTTCGTTAACCGAAAGCCTACTTCTATCGCCTAAACTTTGCGAAATTTTTCTAAACTGTTGAATTTTATTATGTAATTGCGATAAAATCGTTTGATATACGGTACTTTTAGCAAATTCGTATATTTTAGTATGAAATTTAGTATCAGCGTCTTTAACCATTTCAGCGTCTTTTTTTTGCGAATAAAATTCTTGCAAATCGATAATCTTTTCAAGGTCTAAAAAGTCCTCTTGAGACATATTTTGACTTGCTTTAATAAACGCATCTCCCTCGATTGACAAACGGATTTCATAAACGTCTTGAACGTCTGCTTCCGTAATACCTAAAACGCGAATCGCTTTACTGTTTGCGTATTCAATAAGCCCTTCTTGTTCAAGGCGCTTAACGGCTTCTCTAACGGGGGTGCGCGAAACACCGAATTCGGTTGCAAGTTTGTTTTCCGAAATATAATCACCCGTTTGATACTTGCCACAAAGAATATCGCTTTCCAACCGCTCGAAAACAACGTCCGATATCGATTGTTGCCCTTTCATATCATTTCCCCTTAATAATTATTTAGAAAATCTATTAGGTGCAAACTTTTCAATAAGTTCAAAGATTTCCTTATCGGTCATAGCCGTTTGTCTACCGTTAGCGAATTGCGTATCGATTTCTTCTTTTAACTTAACGCAAAGTTCGTCGTGTTTATTGATAGCGTTTTCGCCTTCAAGTTTAAACTTCATATTAATCCAGTAAGCAATACCTGCTAAACCCGAAGTATTTGTAAGCATTACGCCAACTGGACGTTTTAATAACTTTTTGGTGTCGAAAATATTATAAATTCTTTCGTCTTTATTAAGACCGTCAGCATGAATACCTGCTCTCGTTACGTTAAAATATTCACCAACGAACGGTGTCATAGGTGGAATATTGTAACCTAATTCGTTTTTATAGTATTCAGCGATATCTGTGATAACGGTGGTGTCCATACCATCGCGAGTGCCTTTAAGTGAGGCATATTGGAATACCATTGCTTCAAGCGGAACGTTACCTGTTCTTTCGCCGATACCTAAAAGCGAACAGTTAACAGCACTTGCGCCGTAAAGCCAAGCAGTAGCAGCGTTTGCAACGCCCATATAGAAATCGTTATGACCGTGCCATTCAATACATTCACTTGGCATATCGGTATAAGATTGTAAACCGTAAATAAGACCTGGAACTGAACGTGGCAAAGCAACTTCGGTAAACGGAACGCCGTAACCCATAGTATCGCAAGCACGAACTTTAACAGGAATACCTGCTTCTTTTGAAAGTTTTCTTAATTCCATAACGAACGGAACTACGAAACCATAAAAGTCTGCTCTCGTAATATCTTCTAAATGGCAACGTGGAATAATACCAGCCGAAAAAGCCTCTTTAACCGTGCCAAGATACTTATCTAAAACTCTTTTTCTATCAAGCCCCATTTTATTGAAAATGTGGTAGTCAGAACAACTTACTAAAATACCAGTTTCTTTAAGACCTAAATCTTTAACAAGTTTAAAATCTTCCTTGCTTGCTCTAATCCAAGTAGTAATTTCAGGGAATTCAAGCCCTAAATCTTGACATTTGCCAATCGCTTTACGGTCCTTTTCGCTATATACGAAAAATTCCGTTTGACGGATAATACCCTTTTTACCACCAAGTTTTGACATAAACTTGAATAATTGCACCATTTGTTCAACGGTGTACGGCGTGATTGCTTGTTGACCGTCTCTAAAAGTGGTATCAGTAATCCAAATATTTTCAGGCATAGCCTTCGGAACTAACCTGTGGTTGAAAGCAACCTTTGGTACGTGACGATAGTTAAAATATTCTTCAAACAAATTCGGCTTTTCAACTTCGTGAAGTTCGTATCTGTACGATTCTTTTTCTAATAAATTCGTCTTTTTGTTAATTTTAATCATAAAGCACCTCCACTAATGATGTATTCTTGTATACAAGTATACATTTAAATAAATATTTTGTCAATTATTATAAAATAAAATACTAAAATTTAATAAATATTTTTATCAATTTATATTTTAAATATAAAAAAGACAGGTCGTCGCCCATCTTTTTAATTATCTTTTTTCTATAATTACGCCCTTTCCTTTATTAAAGACCGTACCGTCCTCATCGTAATAAACATCGTAAATACCTTTTTTAAATGGTAAATTTTCCAATTTAAACCATTTCCATATACCTTTAATTTTAGGCTTTACGTCAAGTTCAGTAGAGTTAATATTTACCCCACATAATCCACGAATAACTAAATCGATAAACGACGAATGATTATAATCTTTGCCTCTCTCCTCAAATTTTATATCTTCGTTTTTTGCCCTTTCAATCTTAAATTGACGAGTTTCCCATCTATGAATAAAAGGATGCATCATTTCGTCAATAAAATTGATTTTTTGTCCGTCTTTATATAAGTAATGCATTTCTGCGAACTTTTTAATAAATGAATACAAGTCAAAATTTGTTATGTAATTTTGCTTATAATTATTTAACAACGATATTACAGCATTTATCGTTTGGCTTGTAGCATACGGCCAAACGTAACCATTCCATAAACAATCATGATCGGTCGAATATAAAAATTTTTTATGCGCAATTTCAGCAGTAGCAAAGCCTGTTTTTGCATTGAAAACATTTTCATCTTTTAAGTATAAAAACGCCTTTTCTTTACCCTTTGACGCTAAATTATACGCAAATGGTAAGTATCCTATAAGCTCTCTTGCGTTATTATCTTCCGTCAAATCTTTTACCGACAAAAGTGAAACTTCATCATTATATTTTTCCCAGTCGCCGTGTATATACTCTTTATTAATATGTACAGCTTTGAAAAAATCGCCATCCCAAAGTTTTTTTTCAAAAGCTATTTTAATTGTTTGCGCTTTGTTTTCGTAATACTCTGCTTTATTATTACGATTTAATAACTTTTCCACCTTTGATAACGCTATAGCATCAGCATACATATATGAATTTAAGGTAGGTCTTAGTCCTTTTACAGGCTGAAATTTTGCATTTCTACCACTTATAGAAAACTCCATTGCATCATAATCATCTACTGACCAATATAAGCCACAAGATAACAAATGACGTTCTTCCCATTTAGAAAAATATCTTTCAAATTTTTCAATATTATTTTCTATATAATCAAAGTTACCTGTAATCGTTAAAAAGTTTATTATTGAATATAATGCCGGTGTAAAATATCTATAAGTGTGTCCTTTTTCACATAAGAAAAAATCAATATAATTAACTAATTTATCATTAAATAAAAACCAACGACCTTCATCAAGATGAAAACAAAGCGCCGCCGATATTGTGTTATGTGGGCCAGCCCAGCTAACTTGTGGTAGAAATTCAGTTACAACTAAACCATCAGTCGTTTCTTTTAGGTGTTTTCTATAAGTCCAAGTACGAAACGCAAACGTTTCTTCAATAGTTTTATCAGGACAATAAAGTTTTGGTGCATTTTTATTTAAAAATTCTAACGCATTTGCATTATCTATTAAATTTTTTACCGTTTCTACGTCGTTTTTATTAAATTTTTTAATATATTTATTGTAAATTGATAATTCCAAAATGTTACTATAAAAGGTCAGAAAGCTCTGACCTTTTTTATTATTCTAAACCACGCGCTTTTCTTTTTAATCTTGTTTCTGTATCAAGCGTTCTCTTTCTTAAACGAATATTTTTAGGTGTAATTTCTAAAAGTTCGTCGTCGTTGATATATTCCATAGCCTCTTCCAAACTTAAAATGCGTGGCGTTTCAAGTCTTAACGCGTCGTCTGAGCCTGATGCACGGGTATTAGTTTGGTGTTTTTTCTTACATACGTTTACGGAAATATCGCCTTCCGTTGGGGATGCGCCGACTATCATACCTTCATATACGGCTGTGCCTGGGACGATAAATAAGTTACCCCTACCTTGCGCGTTGAACATACCGTAAGTTACAGCCTCACCCGTTTCAAACGCTACTAAACTACCGCCTATTCTCTTTATGATATCGCCCTTAAACGGTTGATATTCTTTAAATACCGAGTTCATTACACCTTCACCACGGGTTTCGGTTAAAAATTGTGATTTATAGCCGAAAAGTCCACGCGACGGAATAGCAAATTCAAGACGAATACGCGAGCCGATATTTTCCATTTTAATAAGTTCGCCCTTTCTTTCGCCCATAGCCGAAAATACTGCGCCCGTTCTTTCATCAGGAACGTCAACGGTTAAAAGTTCGATTGGTTCGTTCTTTACGCCGTCGATTTCTTTATACATAACCTTTGGCGCACCGACTTGAAATTCATAACCTTCACGACGCATATTTTCAATTAAGATTGAAAGGTGCATTTCGCCACGCCCACAAACACGGTAACTATCGGATGAATCAGTTTCTTCTACTCTTAAAGAAACATCTTTTAAGAGTTCTTTAAATAATCTATCGCGAAGATGACGCGTAGTTACGTATTTACCTTCTTTCCCTGCAAACGGACTATCATTAACTGAAAAAGTCATTTCAACGGTAGGTTCACTTATCTTTACGAAAGGAACAGGCTCAACACAAGACGGAGCGCACACGGTATCGCCGATTGAAATTTTTTCTAAGCCCGAAAAACACACGATATCGCCTGCCAGTGCCGTTTCAACGGGGGCTTTACCTAACCCTTCAATTTGATATAAACTTACAAGTTTACCACTTGCGTTATGACCTTCTATATTATAGTTGCAAGTTGCGACAGTTTGATTTACTTTTGCAACACCCCTTTCAATTCTACCGATACCTATTCTACCTACATAGTCGTTATAGTCGATTGACGAACATAAGATTTGTAAAGGTCCGTCCGTATCTACTTCTTGTGGATTAAAATGATTGATTATAGCATCGAAAAGTGGTTGTAAATCAGTTCCTTCCTTACTATAATCAAGCGTTGCAGTACCGTTTCTGCCTGAACAGAATACTATCGGGCTTTCAAGTTGCTCGTCGCTTGCGTTTAAGTCGAGTAAAAGTTCTAAAATTTCGTCTTGAACTTCGTCAAGCCTTGCGTCAGGTCTATCAATTTTATTTACTACGATTATGAGTTTATGACCGAGTTCAAGCGCCTTTTCCATTACGAAACGCGTTTGTGGCATAGGCCCTTCACAAGCGTCAACTAATACTAATACGCCGTTCACCATTTTAAGAAC
>JAGCMG010000086.1 GCA_017646555.1 Clostridia bacterium
CGTTTCGACCATTTGTATCGGTATGGCTGCGTCAATGGGCGCTTTTTTGCTATCAAGCGGTACTAAAGGAAAACGCTACGCTCTTAAAAATAGCGAAATTATGATTCATCAACCACTTGGTGGCGCGCAAGGTCAAGCAAGTGATATTAAAATTCAAGCCGAACATATCTTAAAAATTAAAAATAAACTTAACGCTATTTTGGCTGAAAATTCCGGCAAGCCTATTGAACAAGTGGAAAAAGATACCGATAGAGATAACTATCTTTCTGCTGACGAAGCGCTTTCTTACGGTCTTATCGACGAAATATTCGTTAAACGCCCGTAATTAAAAGGAGTAGTATGAAAGAAAAAGAATTATTTTGCGCGTTTTGCGGTAAACCTAAAGAACTTGCAAGAAGACTCGTTTCAGGGCCTAACGGTACTTTCATTTGTGACGAGTGTATTGAAATTTGCAAGGAAGTTTTAGCAGAAGAAGAAAATTTTTCAGCCACACCGACAAGCGAAAGCAAACTCTTAACTCCGCAAGAGATAAAGTCAAGACTTGACGAATATATTATCGGTCAAGACGAAGCGAAAAAGGTTTTAGCCGTTGCAGTTTATAACCACTACAAAAGAATAGGCTTAAAAAAGGATAAAGACGGCGTTGAACTTGAAAAAAGTAACGTGTTGCTTTTAGGCCCAACCGGTAGTGGCAAAACTTTACTTGCAAGAACGCTTGCTAAAATTTTGGACGTTCCGTTCGCCGTTGCCGACGCTACGACTTTAACTGAAGCCGGTTACGTTGGTGAAGACGTTGAAAATATTTTATTAAAACTTATTCAGTCGGCTGATTACGATATCGCTAAAGCCGAACGCGGTATAGTTTATATCGACGAAATTGATAAAATTGCAAGAAAGAGCGAAAACGTTTCAATAACGCGTGACGTTTCGGGTGAAGGCGTTCAACAAGCGTTATTAAAAATTATCGAATCAACCGTTGCGTCAGTTCCACCACAAGGTGGTAGAAAACACCCACAACAAGAATGTTTAAGAATTGATACGACTAATATTTTATTCATTTTAGGTGGTGCGTTCGTTGGCCTTGATAAAATCGTTGAAAAACGAAAAGATAAAACCACTTTAGGCTTTGGTTCTTCCGTTTATTCGACAGAAAAGTCGGTAAAAGAGTTTATTAAAGACGTTCAACCACAAGATTTAATCAAGTACGGTTTAATCCCTGAATTTATTGGAAGAGTGCCTATTACCGTTGGTCTTTCAGCGCTTGATGAAAAGGCGTTAGTTAATATTATGACAGCACCTAAAAACGCGCTCGTTAAACAGTATAAAAAACTTATCGGGATTGATAACGTTGAACTTGAAATTACCGACGGCGCTGTTTTAGCAGTTGCTAAAAAGGCGATTGAACTTAAAACGGGGGCAAGGGGACTTCGTACCATTTTAGAAAATCTTATGCTTGATACTATGTATGAAATTCCGTCTTTAACCGACGTTGTTAAAGTAGTTATCGACGAAAGTGTAGTTGCAGGCGGTAAGCCACAAATTATTAAAAAAGCAAGTTAATTGTTGTTTATACTTTTTACACCTATATGCATTTAGCATATAGGTGTAATTTTTTTTTGTGTTAAATTTAAAAAATATTAAATTTAGTGAAAAAATATCACGCTAACGGTAAAAATAAGTGAAAAATTAAATTCATAGCAAACTTTGTGATAATAAAATGCGATTTATGATTTACTTTTTGCTTTAAATTATGTAAAATATATATGTATAACCTTATTAAAGGAGTAATTATGAAAGATAAGTTTTATTTGACTACTGCAATTGCGTATACTTCGGGTAAGCCACATATCGGCAATACTTACGAGACTATTTTATCGGATAGTATCGCAAGGTTTAAACGCCTTGACGGGTACGACGTGTTTTTCCAAACGGGTACTGATGAACACGGCCAAAAAATTGAAGAAAAGGCATCTTTAGCAGGTAAGACGCCTAAAGAATTCGTTGATGGCGTTGCCGGTGTCATTAAAGACCTTTGGGATTTAGTGGACGTTTCTTACGATAAATTTATTAGGACGACCGATAAAGACCACGAATTGCAAGTTCAAAAGATTTTTAATAAACTTTATGAGCAAGGCGATATTTATAAGGGCGCATATTCCGGTTGGTATTGCACCCCTTGTGAAAGCTTTTGGACGGAAAGCCAACTTGTTGACGGCAAATGCCCTGACTGTGGCCGTCCTGTTAAGCAAGCACAAGAAGAAGCGTACTTCTTTAAAATGAGTAAATATGCCGACAGGCTTATTAAATATTACGACGAACACCCTGAATTTATTTTACCACTTTCACGCAAAAACGAAATGGTGAATAATTTCTTAAATCCGGGTTTAACGGATTTATGCGTTTCAAGAACTTCGTTTAAGTGGGGCGTTCCTGTTGATTTTGACCCTAAACACATCGTATACGTTTGGCTTGACGCGCTTACTAATTACATTACCGGTATCGGTTATGACGTTGACGGCAATAACGGCGACCTTTATAATAAATATTGGCCGGCGGACGTGCATATTATCGGTAAGGATATTATTCGTTTCCACACCATTTATTGGCCTATTTTCTTAATGGCGTTAGGTGTTCCACTTCCTAAAAAGGTTTACGGCCACGGTTGGCTTTTACAAGACGGCGGAAAGATGAGTAAATCTACCGGTAACGTTATGTATGCGGATGACCTTGTTAAATTCTTTGGGGTGGATGCCGTTAGATATTACGTTCTTTCGGAAATGCCACAAGATAACGACGGGCTTATTTCGTGGGAAGCCATTATTGAAAAGACTAATGCTGAACTTGCTAACGTTTTAGGCAATCTTGTTAGCAGAACAATTGCTATGAGCAATAAATATTTCGGCGGGGTTGTTGAAAATAAGGGCGCTGTTGAAGACGTTGATGAGGACTTAAAGGCGGTTGTTGTTTCTGCTTACGATAAAGTTAAAACCGCTATTGAAAATTATAAAATTAGCGACGCTATTAGTGAGGCGCTTTCAGTATTTAGGCGCGCTAACAAGTACGTTGATGAAACTGCACCTTGGGTTCTTGCAAAAGACCCTGCTAAAGCGGATAGGCTTAAAACAGTATTATATAACCTTTCTGAAAGTATCGTAATTGGGCTTTCACTTATGACGCCTTTTATACCAAAATCGTGCGAAAAGGCGCTTAAAATGATGAACGCACCTATTAGAAGTTACGATAAAATTACCGAATTTGGTTTATATGAAAACGGCACTAAAGTTGCGGAAAACCCCGAAATTTTATTCGCAAGGCTTGACGCTAAAGTCGTTATGGAAGAAGTGAATAAAATGCTTGAAGAACGCCGTCCGAAGGAGGTAAAAAAGGTGGAAGAAGTTAAGGAAGAAAAGGTTAGTAAACCACAAATAGAGTTTGATGATTTCGCAAAGGTTGAACTTAAAGTTGCGCTTATCACCGCTTGCGAAAAGGTTGCTAAATCTAAAAAATTATTAAAACTTACCGTTAAACTTGGGGAAGAAGTTAGGACTGTAGTTAGTGGTATTGCACTTCACTATGAGCCTGAATATTTAGTAGGTAAAAAGGTTGTTATGGTTACAAACTTAAAGCCTGTTAAACTTTGCGGTATTGAAAGCCAAGGTATGATTGTTTGTGCTGAAAATGCTGAAGAAAAAATTTCCTTCTTATCACCTGAGTGGGATATTGAAGACGGCTCGGATATTTTCTAGTATTAAGTGTAAACTTTAGCTAAAAAAAACGGGGTTTAGTAATTATTTATATAAAAACCCACCCCACACTCGCTAGGCGAGTGTGGGGTGGATAATAAATATAAAGTTATTATATAATGTTTGTTAACTTGCGTTAATAAATATAATAAGTATAAAGTTACTATACAATGTTTGTTAACTTGGGTTAACAAAATTATCAATAGAATAAATAGGATTTGGGGCGGATTCGTTGCTAACGGTGTCGTGAAAACGTACCACGCGCGTACGCCCTTATTAATTATGTTTACTGATACACATTGCCATTTTGCCGAACACGAAGGCTACGATAAAGACGGCGCTTATGCTAGGGCGCTTGAAAATAAAGTTGACTTAATGATAGACGTTGCTTTTGACGTGGCGTCTTCTTTTCAGTCGGAAAAGTTTGCTAAAGATAAAGAAAACGTGTATTTTTTAGCAGGTATTCATCCTGATGCTTTTGAAGAAGTTACGGAAGAAAACCTTGCCCTTATTAAGCCGATTTTTTCTAACCCTAAATGCGTTGGCGTGGGGGAAATAGGGCTTGATTACCATTACGGCAAGGATAAGGACGGGCAAAAAAGCGCTTTTGTTAGGCAAATTGTATTTGCAAACGAACTTAAATTGCCGTTTTCAGTTCACTCAAGGGACTGTACTGAAGATATGGTAAAC
>JAGCMG010000087.1 GCA_017646555.1 Clostridia bacterium
AGACGATTATATGATGGTTAACTATTTATATCAATATGCGTTGCCGTTTTCGTTAATTGCGACAAAGGCTGATAAACTTGGCAAAAGTAAAATTAAGCCACAAGCCAAAGCCGTTGCCGATAAATTAAAGGTCGGCGCTGGTAACATTATTCCCGTAGCGTCATTAGTTAGAAAAGGCAGGGAAGAAGTTTTAGATAAAATTAGCGCCATTATAGAAAATTTTTACGCATTAAAAAATGAAACCGATGAGGAATAAAATCAAGGTAGAATTTATGAAAAAGATTTTAGACGGAAACGACTGGGAATTATCATACGAAGACGTTTTAGGAACTGATAAGGGCAAAATTAAAGCGCAAGTTCCTGGCAATATTGAATTTGATTTTATTAACGCAGGGCTTTTTGACGGGGATTTATTTTATTCTCAAAATATAAAAAACGCCGAAAAGTTTGAAACTTATAAATTTTGCTATCAAAAAAAGTTTACGATTGAAGAACCAGAAAAAGAACATAGAATTACCTTTTACGGCGTAGATACTTTCGCAACCTATTACATAAACGGCGAAAAGATAGGCTCGTCTAAAAATATGTTCGTTGAACACTCGTTTCTAGTTAAAAATTTAGTTAAAGGCGACAACGAATTAAAAGTAGTTATTCAGCCGACGGTATTAAATAACAACCAAAAAAGCGTTGACGCGTACACTTCAATTTCGTGGCAAGGCCCTGAAATTGCAGGGGCAAGAAGACCTGCGCACTCTAACGGTTGGGATATCTTACCGAGAGCGATTTCGGCAGGAATTTATCGCACCGTTGTTATCGAAACCGTACCACAACACGAATTTTCATCTTGTTATTTAGCAACTAGCGTCGCTAATGAAGATAGTGCTGTGTTGTATCTTTTATACGATATTGAAAGCAAGGAAAGAATATCGCAAGGTGGTAATTATAAAATGCAAATTAAGGGCGTTTCGGGCGATAGCACTTTCTTTGCAGAAGACACGGTTTTTTACCGTGCCGGCAATATTAAATTTACCGTAAACAATCCAAAACTTTGGTGGATTAAAGGCTACGGCGAACCTAATTTATATCAAGTAACCGTAACTTTGTTAAAAGACGATAAAGTTATTCTAGAACAAAATTTTGAGTTCGGTATTAGAACCGTTAAACTTAAATATTCGGATGAAAACGAAAAGTTAGAATTTAGATTTATCTTAAATAACGAACCTGTGTTCTTAAAAGGCGTTAACTGGATACCACTTTCAATTTACGCGTCAAAAAACGCTGAAAGGCTTGAAAAATCGTTTAAGTGTTTAGCCGACACCAACTCAAACGCAGTTAGATGTTGGGGTGGTGGTGTGTACGAAAGCGACGAATTTTATTCGCTTTGCGATAGAGAAGGTATTTTAGTTTGGCAAGACTTTGCGTTCGGCTGTGCTAACTACCCACAAACGCAAGAGTTTTTCGACGAAATAACTATTGAAGGCGAAAAGTTAGTTAAAAGAATACGCAACCACGCGTCCGTTGGGCTTTTTGCAGGCGATAACGAAATTGACTGTATGGGTTTAGATTACGGTATAAATCCACTTGGCAATAAAATCAATCGCGAAGTGTTGCCCGCTGTAGTATATAGGCACGCGCCTTATACGGAATATTTAATATCTTCGCCGTATACTTCTAAAAACACTTGCAAAAAAGGTGGATTAAACTACGCGCCTGAACAACATTTATGGTGCGATAGGGACTGGGCTAAAAGCGAATATTATCGTAATACCAAAGCTGTGTTTATTAGTGAAATCGGTAATCCAGGCGTTCCAAGTCCAGCGTCGCTTGAAAAATTTATTAAAAAAGACAGTTTGAACGACTTTTTATCAAAAGATTGGCGTTTACACTCAACCGATAAATTCTATAAAGCGTATAGACTTAACTTTGTTAAAAAAGGCGTGCTCTTAAACTTTGGGTATTTACCTGAAACTTATCAAGAATTTTCGGAACTTTCGCAATACGCGCAAGCCGAAGCGCTTAAATTCTTCGTTGAAAATATGCGCGCTAAAAGAAGTGAAAAGAGTGGCATTTTACTTTGGAATTTACAAGACGGTTGGCCTGCTATCAACGAAGCGTTAGTTGATTATTATTACGATAAGAAAAAAGCGTACGGTGTAGTAACCCGTTCGTTTAGCGATACATTGTTCTTAGTTTACGAAGACGCTAACTCTAAATACGCGTTAAAAGTTGTTAACGATACCTTGACTAAAAAAGAACTTTCATACAAAGTAACCGACGCCGATAGTGGTGAGATTTTAGTTGACGGCAAGGTAACCGTTAAAGAAAATTCCGAAAAAGAACTTGGTATAATAAAAGATATCTTCTTTAAGAAAAAATGCCTTATTATCGAGTGGATTGATAATGGTAAAAAGTATTATAACCACTTTATAACTGGTTTCCCTGAATACAAAGCGGAAGATTTTAGAAGATGGTATAAAAAGTTAGAAAACTTATAAAAAATAAAAAATGCCCACCTGCGTTGGTGGGCGTTTTTGTTTTAGGTTAAGTCTTTTCCGTAAAGTTTTTTATACATTCTAGGGATTATATCTTGCGAAGTGCCAAGCGGTTTAGTGCGATTTCTATAATCGTGTTTATCGCAAAACCATTTAAGTTCGGCAGTCATTCTATCAAGTGCTTTTTCTTCAGTTTGCGCTAAAACGGCAACATATTGTTTTTGCTTATCGCCAGCGTATTTAGCGTACTCTAAAAGTTTGGCGTAGTGGTGTAAGCAAAAGCCTTTTCCATTAAGTAATAAATCGGAAAAAGCAGGGTCTTTTGTAAATAGGTCGGCAATACCCATATAATATCTTGTCATAGCGTAATCAAGCGTTTTACAAATGATACAAGTTTTTTCAGATGCGATTATGCTTTCCGAAGTTTTAAGCGCGCTTTTAGCGTCTTTTGGTATACCAGCGTTAGTTCTAACCGTTTTAAGTCTTGTAAAAATTTGCAGTGCAAGCGAAAGTTTATTTGGGCGCTTAAACATTTTTTCATAATGTTCGGCGCAAAAGCCGTAAGCGTTAACTTCCTTTCTTGCGTCGTCGTCACAAACGGCGTCGTTTAAGTATTCGTTAATAAATTGTTCGTCAACTATTTTTTCAATAGAACAAAGTGGACATTCACAATCTTTTTTAAGTTCGGCATAAATTAATCCCGTGTTGATATGATACTGCATAAATTTCTCCTAAAAAATATTGTAGCAAATATTTTTAAAAAAATCAAGTGCCTATTGACAACCATTTAATATGAGAGTATAATTTACAAGGAATAAAAGGAGATTTTTATTAACTATGATTACCGAAAAGAAAATTGACCTTTACAAATATTTTAACTTACAGCGTCCCGAAGGCGCAAAAGGTTATCTAAATTCTTATATTTTAGAAAGAAGTCAAGAATATTCGGCAAACCGTATGCGCCCAGCAATGATAGTTTTCACCGGTGGTGGGTACTGGATGCGTTCCGATAGGGAAAAAGAACCTATTGCTTTATCGTATTTAGCAAAAGGCTTTAACGCCTTTACCGTTGAATACACCGTTGGTTCTGAATCCGACAACGCGCATATGCCCGTTATGCTTATTGAAGCGTGTATGGCAGTTGCTTTCGTTAGGGAAAACGCTGATAAATATTTTATTAGAAAAGATAAAATCGGCGTAATAGGTTTTTCGGCTGGGGGGCATTTGGCTGGCTCGGTTACAACTATGTGGAACGAAATTAGCGTTCAAAACGCTCTTAAAGAAAAATATACGCTTGCCCGTCCTGACGTTGCGGTGCTTTGCTATCCGGTTATAACTTTTACTCATCCAACCCACGGTGGCACGCGTGATTGGGCAACTAATTCTAATCCCGATTTATACGATTATTATTCTCTTGAAAAACGCGTTACGAAAAATACTCCACCTTGCTTTATTTGGGCTACGAGTGAAGATAACTGCGTTCCACCTATAAGTTCAATTTTAATGGCGCAAGCGCTTGCTGAAAACGGTGTTCCGTTTGATTTACATATCTATCATAAAGGTGGTCACGGTTTGGCGCTCGCTAATAGAGAAAGCGCCTCGTCAGACGACGCAAATTGTATTTTGCCGATTGCCGAAGGGTGGTTTGAACAATCAATTAAATTCTTGTCGGGCCTTGATTTTAAGGTAGTTGACTAAAAAATAAAACCACTTATTTTTAGGTGGTTTTTTTATTGCAAAAAAATACCGAAATTTTGCAAAAAGTAACGCAAGAATTCCACAAAATACGAACGTTCGGATTTTTAAAAAAGTCGAAGAAAAAATACAAGCCGTTAAAAAACGATAAAAAAAGGCATAAAAACGCTTAAAAATTCATAACATAAACAAAGTTATCAACAGTTATCAACAATAAAAGGGGTTAAAAATGTTGATAACTCATCCTTTTTGGGTTACTTATCAACAAATTTGGGGATTTTTGGCGTGATTATTAAAAAAAGAACAGTTTTGATTTTTAGCACTTTTTTGGCAATAATTATAGCGTTTATCACGCTTTTTTCAGCCCTTTCAAACCTTACGCAAGAGAGTTTTTCAAGCGATTTTTTCAAAGTTGTAATCGACGCTGGGCACGGTGGTGTAGACGGTGGCGTTTCAGGTGTGAAAACGGGGGTAAAAGAGAGCGATTTAAATCTAATTTTAGCCAAGGAACTTGCGTCGTTTTTAAATGAGGAAGGAATAAAAACCGTGCTAACTCGTAGCACTAAAGCAGGGCTTTACGGCACGGCGACTTCTAATAGAAAACGGAAAGATATGCTAAAGCGAAAGGAAATAATTTTAGACAGCGCGCCTAACTTGGTTATTTCGTTACATATGAACTACTATTCGGTGAGCGATAGGCGAGGGGCGCAAGCGTTTTTCGACGAAAAAAACGAAAACAGTAAAAAAGTTGCGTTAGCCGTGCAATCGGCGTTAAACGATTTGCCTACTAACGAAAGAAAATATTCGGCGCTAAAAGGTGATTATTATATTCTAAATAGCACTAACTACCCAGCCGTTTTAATTGAGTGTGGATTTTTATCTAATCCACAAGACGAAGAACTTTTAATAAGTAGAGAGTACCGTGAGATATTTTGTCAAGCCGTGTTAAACGGAATATCAATTTATCGAATAAACGACGATATTTAACGCCACCTTGAAAGGTGGCTTTTGTTTTATTTATAAAATATGGTGATAAAATTTGAATTTATAATTATTAAAGTATTGATTTTTTCACGCGCGTGTGTTATAATGTTAAAAACCCTTTTTATTTTAAGGGGTTAGAAATTTTGCTTTTAACAAGAACAAGGAGATTTGTTATGAAAAAGATTATCATAATGATGTTAGTTATGGTTACGCTATTTTCGTCTTTACTCGTAGGTTGCGTGCGAGTGCCTAACGATAACGGCGATAACACGCTTGACCATTACACCGTAACATTTAATCTTAATAGCGGTTCGGGAAACGCACCTGTAATTCCGTCAAAAGAATCTGGGGAAAGTTTTTCAATTCCTACGGCTAACGTATCAAAGACTAACTATACTTTTGGCGGTTGGGTTTGCGATAATAGCATTTACAACGCGGGTGATACTTTCACTATGCCGAGTAAAAACGTAACTTTCTACGCAAGATGGATTAGCCAAGTGAAAGATAGTTATCCAGTATATTTCGACCTTGATAACGGTAAAGGCAGTATGCCTAACTTGGGCGACGTTGAAGTTGGTACGGTTTTCTATATTCCGTCTGAAAAAGTAACTAAAGAATATTGCACTTTCTTGGGTTGGCAATACGGCAACACCATTTATAGCGCTGGTGATGAATTCACTATGCCGGCAAAAGTGGTAACTTTCGTTGCTGTTTGGCGTGAAGAAGTAGTTAAGTTTAGTCAAAGTTCTTACACTTACAACTCTTCAACAGGTGGCAATATAGAAGTTACTTTAGACACTTTCGGTGGTGACGTCGGCGTTATTGAAATAGATAGTGTATTTGTTGATGAAGATTGTTGGGGCTTTGATGCGACGAGAAAAGTTCTCGTGGTTTACGAAGGTTTCTTAAAAAATCTTATAAACGGTGACCACGTAATTCAAGCGTATACGAGTGTTGGCTCTGCAACTTGCGTAATTAAGGTAACTAATTCAACTTCGGGTACGGTAATATTCCTCAGCGATTACGACGCTAATACAATTCACGATACCAAAGTAAGTAACACTGGTCAAAACTCACTTTACCAATACAGTGATAACGTTTCAATCGTAAGCGCACCAAGTGGCGCGTCGGGCGCTATGACGGGTAACGTGTTAAAGTTCACGCCGAACATAGTACAAGTTAACTATGAATGTCACGGTATATTTACTATTCGTTCACAAGCAGCAGTTGATGCAAATAGACTCGTTTGCTGGTATAACGGTGGATTTAAAACGAACAAAAATTATTACATCACTTTCGACTATTTAACCGAAGGGCTTGAAGGTTCGGGCTTGCTCGAATTTAGACAAGAAGGTTCGGCTTGGTGTGATAACTTATTATACGGTGGTAATAACAATGGTGTAGTTCACTCGTATTCAAGACTTATTAAAGGTACTGATATGGGTAACGGTATCATTTTATGGGCGTTCTTTAACGGCGCAACTAATCGTGGTAGCATTTATATAGATAACTTCCGTATCGTAGAAATCAATCAATAGATATGGATAAATATATGAAAGTGCTTGATGAAAAATCAAACTACTGCAAAACTTTGAATAAAGATGAGATAGGAGGTTAATTGTGAAAAAATTATTAGCCAATAGAAAATTATTTTCAATAACTTTAGCGTTAGTGATGTTGTTCACGGCGATTGCAAGTATTAGTGTATCTATGGGAAATATAAATCTTATACCAGTAAAGGCTGATTCTGCAATAGCGCGCGAATATAAAGAAATGACTTTGGATTTAGAAAATTTACCTATAAACTTCGTTTATGGCGATAAGTATTTTTCAGGTTTTTCGCCAAAATACTTCGTTGAAGAATATCGTACTTCGCGTCCGGAAAGAAACGGTGTGTTGACGACTATTCAATTAAGACACGAAGATATCGTAGTTAATATCGAAACTGGTTTTTATGAAGAATACAACGCTTACGACTACACGGTTTACTTTAAAAACGTAGGTAGTTCAAATAGTAAAGTGTTCAAATACTTAAACGCTATCGATATGAATATTGAAGGTGGTTCGCCAAGACTTAAAGGTATTTGGGGTGATAAAACCCTTGCCGGCACCGGTGGCGACTACGCACCTTACGATTACGATTTAACTCAAACGAACGTAGGCTTTATGTCAACCAACGGTCGTCCTACCCACGGTGTATTCCCTTACTTTAACTTAGAAAACGCAAACGGTGGCGCAATGTTCGCTATCGGTTGGGGTGGTACTTGGGAAGCAACTTTTAAGTACGACGCATCAACTAACAGCACTAACTTTACCGGTCTTGGTACGAGAAACTTAAAAACTTACTTAAAACCAGGTGAAGAAATTAGAACGCCGTTAATTGCAGTACTTCGTTACTATGAACGCGACGAAGACCTTGCTACTAACGCTTGGCGTAAATGGATGGTAGACTGTAACATCCCGCGTGAAGGCGATACCGAAGACCCTATGGAACCAATCCGTATGGTACAAATTTCTAACGACACGGGAAAACCTAATAGCGACGGTAGTATTTCGGAAGACTACACCACTTGGGAAAGAAGTTTAAGAAGTTATTATGAACACGGTTTAACTGCTGATTATAGATGGTTTGACGCAGGATGGTATATTTCACCGGACAATCAAACCGTTCCATCTGCTTGGTACGGCACGGTAGGTACTTGGACGATAGACCACGTTAAATGGCCTGGTGATACCTTTAAGCAAAGTGTAGACTATGCTAAAGTACACGGCACTGGTACTATGGTTTGGTTTGAACCTGAACGTGTTACGAATATTTCAGCACTTGTTGCTAACTTTGGTTATAATGCAGAATGGGCTATCGCATCTGGTAGTAATAATATGAATAACCTTGGTAATCCTGCAGCGCTTGCTTGGACCAAGAATAAAATTCTTACCTTTATGAAAACGCACGGCGTTTCTATGTATCGTGAAGACTTTAACTGTGACCCGTATTCTTTCTGGGACAACGGTGACACTAAACAAGGCGCAAATAGACGTGGTATTACCGAAAACTTATACATGCAAGGCCACTACGAATTATGGGATTCTATAATCACTTGGCAAAAAGCAAACGGTGGTGCAGGTTGCGTTGACAGTTGTGCGTCAGGTGGTGGTAGAAACGACCTTGAAACTATGAGAAGAGCAATTATAAATCTTCGTAGTGATAGTGACAGAACGACTATTGATAAGCGTTTATCAATGACTTCAACCTTATCTAAATGGTTACCGTTAAACGGTACTATTACAGCTGAAAAGAGTTCAGAACTTGCTAACGGTATTATTGATATTTACGCTATTCGTGGCTCACTTTTATGCTCAACCGTATTAAATATTAAATGGTATCACGACGCTGATAACGGCATTATCGACTGGGAAACTTTAAGAAAAGGTGAAGCCGAATGGAAAGAAGGTAGTAAGTACTTACTTAAAGAATTCTATACCTTAACCCCGTATAGAGGCGTTGCTGAATCAACTTCTTGGACGGCTTGGGAATATTACGACCCTGATACTGATTCAGCGTTTGTTCAAGCGTTTAGACAAAAGAGCGCAGAGGCATCAACTTATACTATTAACTTAAAGGCTATTTCCGATAATAAATATTATAGTGTACGCGACGTTGATGGAACTCACTCTCAAGAAAGAGTTTTAGGTTCAACCTTAAAACAAGGCTTAACTTTAAGCGCTTCAGCAAAGAGAACGGCTATTTCACTTTACATTACGCCGGTTGCTTAAAAATAATAAAAAACCACCCGTTTGGGTGGTTTTTATTTAAGAGCATATATTAAAATTTAGCGTGCTAAAAAAGGATTTTTATGAAAAAATTAAATTATAAAAAACTTATTTCTTTACTTTTATCAGTTTTAACTGTTTTTAGCGTAACTTTTTGTTGTGTTTCTTGTAAAGATGACGACGGCGCTAACGCTAAAACTGAAATAGAAAAAGAATACGAATATATTTTTAACGATTTATCTAATTTCCCGATATCTTTTACTTACGGCGAAAAAACTTTTAACGGTTTTTCAAGTAGTCAATTCAGCCTCGTTTCAACCGACACAAAAAACGAAAGAAACGGAGTGTTAAATACCGTAGTTTTAAGGCACGAAAATATTTTAGTCACTCTAAAAACTTGTTTGTATAAAGATTACAACGCTTACGATTACACCGTGTATTTTAAAAATATAGGTAGCGTAAATAGTAAAGTTTTTTCTAATATTTACGCCGATATGACCTTCAAAGGCGAAAGTCCTAAATTAAAAGGTATTATGGGCGATAAAGGTGGGGATTACGAACCGTACGAATACGATTTAACTGAATACCCGTTAAGTTTTAAGTCAACGAGTGGTCGTCCGACTCACGGCAATTTCCCTTATTATAACTTAGAAAACGCAAACGGTGGCGCAATGCTTGCTATCGGTTGGGGTGGAACTTGGCAAGCCGATTTTGAGTATGACGAAAGTAAAATGGAAAGTTCGTTTTCAGCGACTGGCACGCTCAATCTAAAAACCTATTTAAAGTCTGGTGAAGAAATTAGAACGCCACTTTATGCAGTCGTTCGTTACTACAAACGAAACGAAACTCTTGCGACTAACGCTTGGCGTAAATGGATGGTTGACTGCAATATTCCGCGTGAAGGCGATACGACTGACCCTATGAAACCAATCCGTATGGTGCAAATTTCTAACGATACGGGAAAACCTAATAGCGACGGTAGTATTTCGGAAGACTACACCACTTGGGAAAGAAGTTTACAAAGTTACTACGACCACGGCTTAACTGCTGATTATAGATGGTTTGACGCAGGATGGTATATTTCACCGGACAATCAAACCGTTCCATCTAACTGGTACGGCACGGTAGGGACTTGGACGATTGACCCTGTAAAATGGCCGGAAGATACCTTTAAGCAAAGCGTAGACTATGCAAAAGCGCACGGCACGGGTACTATGGTTTGGTTCGAACCTGAACGCGTTACTAATCTTGACGCGCTTAGCGAAAACTACGGCTATCAAAAATCTTGGGCAATAACAGGCGCAAGCACTAACCTAAACAACCTTGGCAATCCCGACGCGCTTAACTGGACAAAAAATAAAATTTTAACGTTTATGCAAACGCACGGCGTTTCTATGTACCGTGAAGATTTTAACTTAGACCCTAATACTTTTTGGTATTCAGGTGATGTTGCGCAAGGCGAAAACCGTCGTGGTATTACGGAAAACTTGTATATTCAGGGGCATTACGATTTGTGGGATTCTATAATTGCTTGGCAAAAAGCAAACGGTGGTGCAACTTGCGTTGATAGTTGCGCGTCAGGTGGTGGTAGAAACGATTTAGAAACTATGAGAAGAGCGATTATCAATCTTCGTAGTGACTCTGATAGAACGACTATTGATAGGCGTTTAGCAATGACTTCAACCTTATCAAAATGGTTACCGTTAAACGGCACGATTACTGCTGAAAAGACTGCTGAACTTGCTAACGGTATCATTGATATTTACGCTATTCGTGGCTCGCTTTTATGTTCAACCGTATTAAATATTAAATGGTATCACGACGCTAATAACGGCGTAATTGATTGGGAAATATTAAAGCAAGGCGAAAGAGAGTGGAAAGAGGGCAGTAAGTATTTACTTAAAGACTTTTATAACTTAACGCCTTACCGCGGTGTAACTGGGAATTATAGTTGGACGGCTTGGGAATATTACGACCCAGATACTGATTCGGCGTTCGTTCAAGCGTTTAGACAAGAAAACGCAGAGGCTGTAACTTACACCGTTAAACTTAAAGCCTTAAAAGATAATAAGTATTATAAAGTGCGTGATATTGACGGCGTTAACTCAATTGATAAAGTTTTAGGTTCAACCTTAAAAAAGGGCTTAACCTTAACGGCGCAAAACAAAAGAACGGCAATTTCACTTTATATTGAACCGATTTTATAAAAAATTAAAAGCCACCTTTTTAGGTGGTTTTTTGCTATATGGTTTAATTTTAGCCTTAACGCTATCGCGAAAGTTGACCACGATTTGATTTTCAAGGGTAAAAGATTAAATAAAAAAACAAAAAAATTTTTACAAATTTAATTTATTCTTGAAAAATGCGTTTAATTATGTTATTATATATAATATTATAATATTAAGATAGGTTTAAAATTGTTCGTTAAAGAAGTTATATCGTCTAAAAAAGCGCGTGAAATGAATCCCGTAGTATTAGCGTTTATAGGTGATGCTGTTTATACTTTATTCGTAAGGGAAAACCTTGCCTTAAATCACGATTTAAAAACGGGTGAATTAAATAAGTTATCCACTTTAAAGGTAAGAGCGTCGGCGCAGTCTGAGCGTATGAACGCTTTGCTTTCTATTTTATCGGAAGATGAAACGGATATTTATAAGCGCGCAAGAAACGCTAAAAAGCCTACAAAAGCCAAGTCGGCAAGTATTGCCGAATATAATAGAAGCACGGGGTTTGAGGCTGTTATCGGTTATTTGTATTTAACGGGAAATACTGATAGACTTGCTTTTTTATTAAACTACGGAGAAACTACTGATGAAAGTTGAAGGCAAAAACGCCGTTAGAGAAATTCTTAAAACGGAACTTAATATCGAAAAAGCGTTAGTTCAAAACGGGTTAAAGGACCGTGAATCGCGCGCGCTTATTGACGAGATTAGAAATAAAAAAATCAAAATTCAGTTTGCCGACGGCATAGTGTTAGACAAAAATTCCGAAAGCAAACGCCACCAAGGCTTTATAGTTTTTACTGCAGAGTATAAATATGCTGAGTTTGAAGATATAGTAAAGTCAGTTAAAGATAAAAGCCAATCTATAATAGTTTGTTTAGACGGTGTTTTAGACCCACACAATTTAGGCAGTATTATTCGTGTGTGTGAGTGTGGTGGTGTAGACGGGCTTATTATACCAGAGCGTCGTTCTGCAAGCGTTAACGAAACGGTTATGCGTATATCGGAAGGTGGCGTTAATCACGTTAAAATCGCTAAAGTAGTAAATCTTAACAACGCTTTAACCGAATTAAAAGATGCAGGTTTTTGGGTAACCGGTGCTGAACTTGGTGGGGAAAACCTTTATAAAGCCGACCTTACCGGTAAAACCGTTTTAGTAATCGGTGGTGAAGGCACGGGCATTAAAAAATTAACCAAAGAAATTTGTGATAGAATAGTTACTATACCTATGTACGGCAAAGTAAATTCGCTTAATGCGTCGGTTGCTTGTGGTATAGTGTTATTTGAAGTATTAAGGCAAGTAAATGGAAAATAAATATTTAAAATTAACTGATGAGGAGTTAGTTTTATTAGTTCAATCGGGTGATACTTACGCGACTGAAACACTTTTTAAACGTTATATGCCTCAAGTTAAAAATATAGCGCGTTCGTTCTTTTTATTTGGTGGCGACGCAACCGACCTTATTCAAGAAGGCAATTTTGGCTTATTTAAGGCGGCACATTCTTTTACGGAAGGCAAGTCGTTTAAAAATTTTGCGTTAGTATGTATAAAACGCAATATTATATCGGCTGTAAAAAGCGCCAACCGTGAAAAACATAAAATATTAAACGATTACGCCGACTTAACTTCCGTTTACGGTGAAGAAGGGTTTGAAGGCTATTTTGGCGACGATTCTTTAGACCCAGCCGTAATGTTTAACGAAAGGGAAAGCAAGCAAGAACTTAAAGCCCGTTTAGAAAAGATTTTAAGTCCGCTTGAAAATGAAATTTTAGGGTATTATTTAAACGGATACACTTATTTAGAAATTTCTCAAAACCTACAAAAATCCGTAAAAGCAGTGGATAACGCAATTCAGCGTATAAGGAAAAAAATATTAAAGGAATTTAAAAACTGATGGCATATCTTGCTATATATAGAAAGTACCGTCCAACGACTTTCGATAAAGTTATCGGTCAGGAACACGTAGTTAAAACTTTAATAAATCAAATAGAAACGGGAAGAATAGGTCACGCTTATCTTTTCACGGGTACGCGTGGGACGGGTAAAACTTCTATTGCTAAAATCTTTTCAAAAGCAATAAATTGTTTAAATCCGGTAAACGGCTCACCTTGTGGTAAATGCTTGGCGTGTCAATCGCTTTCGGACCCGTCTAACATTGACGTGTTGGAAATCGACGCAGCGTCAAATAACGGCGTTAACGAAATCCGTGATTTAAGGGAAAAAGTTCAATACCCACCAACAAGTTGTAAGTATAAAGTTTACATTATCGACGAAGTTCATATGCTTTCGCCGTCAGCGTTTAACGCACTCTTAAAAACTTTAGAAGAACCACCTAAACACGCAGTCTTTATCTTGGCAACGACTGAAGTTCATAAAATGCCTGCAACGATTTTATCGCGTTGTATGAGATTTGATTTTAAGTTGGTCGATATTGATACTATCGCGAATTTGATATGTTCTATTTACGACGAACTTGGCAAAAAATACGATAAAGACGCCGTTTATATGATAGCAAAATCGGGGGAAGGTAGCGTGCGTGACGCGCTTTCCGTTGCAGATACTTGTCTTTCGTTTGCCGAAGGAAAACTAACTTATCAAGACGTTTTAACGGCAATAGGTTCGTCCGATAGGGAAAAACTTTCAGCCCTTTTACAAGGCGTGTTAAGCGATAATTCCGAAAAGGCGCTAACCGTTACCGATTCGTTACTTAAACTCGGTAAAAGCGTGGGGCTTTTATTAAAAGACGTCGCTGGTTATTTAAGGGAACTTTTAATAGTAAAAACTTGTCAAAACGCAAAGGAACTATTAAAACTTCCTAAAGAAATGATTGACGAACTTGAACAAATTGCAAGTACGGTTACCAAGGAAAAAATTCTTCGCGCGCTTGAAATCTTTACTTTAACTGAAAGCGATTTAAAGTATTCTTCGCATCCAAGAATTTTATTTGAAACGGCTGTGGTTAAAGCGACTAAACCTGATGAAGATAACGATATTTCGGCACTTTTAACGAGAATTGCCGAACTTGAAAAAACGGTTAAAGACCTTAAAAACGGCGCAATAAGTTTACCTACTAAAAAGAAAGAAGTTAATTTAGAAGAACCTAAATGCGAAGTTAAAGAAGATGTTAGAGCCGTAGAAGAAATAAAGGAAGTAAAACCAGTAACTTTAACGCCCGTATCAAAAACGGGGCTAACGGCAGGGCAGATATTTGGTAAAATCGTAACTTCATTAAGGCATAATAACGAAGTTATGCTTTG
Source organism: Clostridia bacterium (assembly GCA_017646555.1). GTDB lineage: Bacteria > Bacillota > Clostridia > Christensenellales > Borkfalkiaceae > UBA11475. The sequence continues at coordinate 14,423 of JAGCMG010000087.1, forward strand.
GTCGGTAATGCAAGGCGCGTCGGCTAAACTTGACGGCGATACCTTAACGGTAATTGCTTCAGGCGAAGGGGATGAAGAAGTTATCGGAACGGAAGAAAATATTAAACTTATAAAAAATCAACTACCTGAATATAGTTTTTCAGTAGTGGTGAAACGTTCGCCCGAAGTTGAAAATAAAAATAAAATAGACGAAGAAATCGAAAATTATAAAAAGATTTTCGGTAGCGATATCGTAATTATAAAATAGAAAAAAGGAGAATTATTATGTATAGAGGTGGTTTTGGCGTTGGTTTCGGCGGTGGTGGAAACCAAATGCAAAATCTTATGAAACAAGCGCAAAAAATGCAACAAGAAATGCAAAAGGCGCAAGAAGAACTTGAAGAAGCCGAAGTAGTAGGCACTTCTGGTAGTGGTATGGTTAGCGTTACTTGTAACGGTAAAAAG
>JAGCMG010000003.1 GCA_017646555.1 Clostridia bacterium
GACGGACACCAGTTAACAGGTGCGTTTTTTCTGTAAGCAAGGTTGTTTTCAAACAATTTTAAGAACAACCATTGTGTCCATTTATAATAATCTTCTTGACAAGTCTTAATTTCAGCATCCCAATCGAACATTGCGCCCATTTCTTTAAGCGTAACTTCCATATTTTCGATATTTTTAACGGTCGAATCCTGTGGATGAATACCCGTTTTTATAGCAAAATTTTCAGCAGGTAAACCAAAAGCGTCAAAACCCATAGGTTGAAACACTTCGTAACCTTTCATCTTTTTATATCTTGCAAAACTGTCGGTAGGGCCGTAGTTATACCAATGTCCAAGGTGTAAGCGCGCTGCCGATGGATATGAGAACATTTCCAAACAATAATACTTTTTATCAGTATTTTTGGAATTGAAATAGTTTATTCTACCTTTTTCCCAATTATCTTGCCACTTTTTTTCTATCTTTTTGAAGTCCATAAATTCCTCCACACCAAAATTAAGATTAAATATTATATATTATATATATTTAAGGTTTCAAAGTCAATCGTTTTATCCCTGATTGCTAAAATTTTGAATTATGGCGAAAATTTCATAAATTATTTTCAAAATTAACGCAAATTGTTTCGTCTTTATATTTACAAGTCGAAAAAATAATGATATAATGTTATGGAAATTATTTTTTATACGGGGTTTTATATGGAAAATACTCTTGGTTTAGTTAATGATACCGAAAAAGCGTCCGTTTATTTTAACGACCTTTACGGTGAAGTTAGTCAAATGCAAAAAGATAGATACGCAAAAAACTTCGAATGGTTTAAAAAATCTTTCGGCGTGGAAAATTGCTATATCGCATCTTCTTCGGGTAGAGTAGAAGTTTGTGGTAACCATACCGACCATCAAGGTGGTAAAGTCGTATCTTGTTCAATAAGCCTTGATATTATCTCAATGTTTTTACCAACAAACGACGGCATTATTAGGATTAAATCTGAAGGGCACGCCGATATGGTTATTGACACAAATAAAGACGAACAAGTTAAAATAGGTACTTCAACGGCTATCGTTAGAGGTATCGTAGAAGGGCTTAAACAACGTGGTTATAAAGTAGGTGGATTTATTGCTTGCTGTACCAGTAACGTATTAAACGGTGCAGGTATTTCATCTTCAGCCGCTTTTGAGTGTCTTATCGTTAAAATTTTGAGTTATCTTTACAACGATAACAAAGTTACTACCGAAGATATCGCAAAGATTTCACAATTTTCTGAAAACGTTTACTTTGGCAAACCTTGTGGTCTTTTAGACCAAACGGCAATCGCTTTCGGTGGCATTAAAGAATTAGACTTTTTCGATAAGGAAAAAATCGGTGTTAAAGCCATTGAAAATTCTTTATCTGATTACACCTTAATTTTAGTTGATACTGGTAGCGACCACGCTAACTTAACTAATGAATACGCAGCAATTCCAGCAGAAATGTTTGCAGTAGCAAAAGCGCTTGGTAAGACAAGACTTTCTGATGTTAATGAAGACGATTTTTATGCTAACTTAAATTCTTTAAGAAAAACCGTTTCGGATAGAGCAGTATTAAGAGCAATTCACTACTTTAACGAAAATAAACGCGTCGACAAATTAGCGAACGCATTAAATAATAACGACTACAAAACTTTCTTAAATTGTATTAGCGAATCAGGCAAAAGTTCATATACGCTTTTACAAAACTGCTACGTAGCAGGCGGGAAAGACCAGTCAGTTCCTATCGCTTTAGCGCTTTCGGCTAAATGCTTAAAAGATGGTGATGTTAACCGTATTCACGGTGGCGGATTTGCTGGCACGATATTAAACGTTGTTAAAAACGAAAACGTTGAAGAATTTATTAACGAACTTTCGGCTTTTTATAAAAAGGAATCAATTATTCCGTTAAAAGTTAGAAAAGTCGGCTCAATCGTACTTTAAGATAATAAAAATGGAGAATATAAAATGAAAAAGTATAACGTAGCAATCCTTGGCGCAACTGGTGCCGTAGGTAGAGAAATGATGAAAGTTTTAGCGGAAAGAGATTTTCCAATTAACGAATTAAGACTTTTAGCAAGTGAAAGAAGCGTAGGTAAAGAACTTGAATATCGTGGTGAAAAGATTAAAGTTCAACTTGCTTGCGATGAAGCGTTTGACGGTATGGACATCGTTTTAGGCGCTGCTCAAAATGCAACGGCAAAACAATTCGCACCTGCAATCGTAAAAGCAGGGGCAGTGTTCGTAGATAATTCAAGCGCATTTAGAATGTGTGATGACGTTCCGCTTGTAGTTCCTGAAATCAACCCAGAAGACGTTAAGTTAAATAAGGGTATAATTTCCAACCCTAACTGTTCTACAATCATCACTTTGACAGCCATAAACGCTATCAATAAAATCAGTAAAATCCAAACGATTGTAGCCTCTACATATCAAGCAGTTTCAGGAGCAGGCGTTGGTGGCCCTGCAGAACTTGAAGCAGAAGTTGACGCACTTTCAAAAGGCGAAAAATACGAACCAAAAGTATTTGCTCATCAAATTGCATACAACGTAATTCCTAAAATCGGTAGCGAAAGCACGGAAGGTTACACCACCGAAGAAATGAAGTTACAAAACGAATCACGTAAGATTTTACACTTACCTGAACTTAAAGCAAATTGCACTTGCGTAAGAGTTCCTGTTGTTCGTTCACACTCAATTTCTTGCACTATCGTTACTGAAAGAGCAGTTTCGGTTGAAGAAGCAAAACAAGCAATTATGAATGGTAACGGCGTTAAACTTGTTGACGATTTAAGCGCTGAAAGATACCCAATGCCGTTAGAAACAAGCGACCAAGATATCGTTTTCGTTGGTAGAATTAGAAAAGACTTAACCAACGAACGTGGTTTAGCAATTTGGTGCTGTGGCGACCAAGTTAGAAAAGGCGCTGCAACCAATGCAGTTCAAATCGCTCAACTTTTGACAAAATAAGTTTTTAAAAACGGTTATGAAAATAGCCGTTTTTATTTAAATTTTAGGAGATTATTATGAAAGCAATAGTAACGGTTATAGGTAAAGATACCAAAGGTATCATAGCAAAAGTAAGTAACTTTTTATTTGAAAGAGATATCAATATTGAAGATATTTCGCAAACGATTATGCAAGATTTCTTCTCAATGGTTATGATGGTTAATATCGTAGATATTAAAACCCCGTTTTCTGTTATTGCAAAAGAATGCGATAATTTAGGTAAAGAATTAGGACTTGAAATTAGAATTCAATCCGAAGATATCTTTAACGCAATGCATAGAATTTAGCTTTTTCGGTGGGTTTATGATAAATATTAACGAAGTTTTAGAAACTAATAAAATGATTCGTTCTCAACACCTTGACGTTAGAACGATTACTATGGGCATATCACTTTTAGATTGTATAGGCTCTACTATTAGCGAAACCAAACAATTAGTAAAAGAAAAAATTCTAAAAAAGGCTGAAAAATTAGTTGCCGTTGGGGAAGAACTTTCAGCAGAACTTGGTATTCCTATCGTAAATAAAAGAATTAGCGTTACGCCAATAAGTTTAATCACAGCAAGAACGGGTGGTTCGGTTGAAATTGCAAAAGTTTTAGACGAATGCGCTGAAATTTTAGGCGTTGATTTTATCGGTGGTTATTCGGCGCTTGTTCATAAAGGTATGACCGAATATGAAAAGGAATTTATTAAAACTATTCCAGAAGCGCTTTCGGTTACCAAGAAAGTTTGTTCAAGCGTAAATATCGGCTCAACAAAAGCAGGCATTAATATGGATGCCGTTAAAATGATGGGCGAAATCATTAAAGAAACTGCTTATTTAACAAAAGATAACGGTAGTATCGGCTGTGCAAAATTAGTTGTTTTCGCTAATGCCGTTGAAGATAATCCGTTTATGGCAGGCGCTTTCCACGGCGTTGGGGAAGCCGACGTAGTTATTAACGTAGGTGTTTCCGGCCCAGGCGTAGTTAAAGCAGCGCTTGAAAACGTAAAGTCTAAGGATTTAACAGTCGTTGCTGAAACCATTAAAAACGTAGCATACAAAATCACGCGCGTTGGTCAATTAGTTGCAAAAATGGCAAGCGAACGCTTAAACGCTAACTTTGGTATCGTTGACTTATCGCTTGCACCAACACCTGTTATGGGCGATAGCGTTGCTCATATTTTAGAAGAAATAGGTCTTGAAAGCGTTGGCGCATACGGTACGACGGCTTGTCTTGCACTCTTAAACGACGCCGTTAAAAAAGGTGGTATAATGGCAAGTTCACACGTTGGTGGATTATCTGGCGCGTTTATACCTGTTAGCGAAGATATTGGTATGATAAACGCAGTTAAAAACGGTAAACTTTGCCTTGAAAAATTAGAGGCAATGACCGCTATTTGTAGCGTTGGTCTTGATATGATTGCAATACCAGGCTCAACTGATAAAGACGTAATTTCGGCAATAATCGCCGATGAAGCAGCAATCGGTGTAGTAAACAATAAAACTACTGCCGTAAGAATTATTCCTGTTCACGGTAAAGACGAAGGGGAAGTTGACTTCGGCGGACTTTTAGGTACAGCACCTATTATGAAAATTAACACTTCTTCACCAAACGAATTTATTTCACGTGGTGGTAGAATTCCTGCGCCTGTTTGGGCAAATAAAAATTAGAGGTAATACTATGGATTTATTAAAAATTGTTAACGATATGTCGTTAGAAGAATTAGCGGGACAAGTATTGTGCTATGATATTAGTCCAAAAGACAACCCAGACGAAGTTATTGAAGTTATAAATAAAATAAAACCAGGTGGTATCTTTTTAACGGGGATGAATAAAGAACGTATATCTTTATACATTGATGCCGTTAATCGCGTTACCAAAGCACCTGCAATAGTTGCAAGTGATATAGAAAACGGTCCAGATACTGCAGTTGCCGGAGCAGGACTATTTCCAAATGCAATGGCTTGGGGGGCTTGTGACGACCCTGATTTAATTAGAGAAGCAGGCTCAGTTACCGCTAAAATTTGTCGTAAAAACGGCGTTTCGTGGACTTATTCACCAGTCGTTGATATAAACTATAATTTTAGAAGTCC
>JAGCMG010000088.1 GCA_017646555.1 Clostridia bacterium
AAGAATAAAAAAGTGGTTAAAAACACGCTTGTTAGTTTTGGACTAATCGCGCTTTTAGCCATAGGTATTTCCGTCGCTTACTCAATCGCGCTTGGTTCTGCTTTTAACGAAGCAGGGGCTGTTGCAGTTTTGCCTATGATGATGTTTTTCTCGCTCGTTTTATTAGTTTTTTTGTATGGTACTTTCGACGGGTTTACCAATCTTTTTTCGTATAAAGATTATCCGTTATTGTCGTCAATGCCTATTAAAAAAACGACGCTCGTTTTATCAAAACTAACCACTACCTATCTTATAAACGTTGCTATTACGGTGTTAATTTTAATGCCGGCAAATATCGTGTACGCGTACTATGTGCCTCAAAAAGCAGGCTTTTATCTATCGGCGGTGGTGTTATGCTTAATTTTACCGTTAATACTCGTTCCAATCAGTATTCTTTTTGCGCTAATTATTAAACTTTTAGTGTCGCGCTTTAAAAACTCAAAACAAATAGAAACGGTTTTAATGATAGTGTTTTACACGGCTTTGACCGTCGCGTTTTTGTTTTTAAGTTACGGCGAAGACAGTGTAAATCTTTATGCTAAAATTCCTATATCAAAGTGGTATTTTAACGCGCTAACAAGTATCGAATATTTATTGTATTTTACCTTTACGGGCGTTGTTTTAAGTGGAATAATAACGACTATTATAACAATTTTCTATCACAACTTGTATTCGGTGTTGACGGCTGTAAAAACAAGTGGGAAATATAAACTCAAAAAATCCAAAGTAACTTCGCCGTTTTTTGCGCTCGTTAAAAAGGAATTCCGTAAAACCGTTTCAATCGTGACATACGCAATGAATTCGTATATAGGCGCAGTTATGTTTTTAATTATCGCAATCGGCGCGCCTATCGCGTTAAATGAGTACGGCTTGCTTGATATTATTTCGCCGTACGCCGTTCCGTTCGTGTTAATAATCGTTTGTTTTACGGTTAATATGAATACGCCAACCTCGGCAAGTTTATCGCTTGAAGGAAATGCTTTCGGGCTACTTAAAACCTTGCCCGTTTCAACGGAAAAAATATTAATGGCTAAACTTGTTGCAGGCACTATTGTTTCACTTGTTTCAGCGCTTTTAGGAACTACTATATTAGTAATCGTTCTTGAATTTTCGTTTATCGACGCGTTATTAACGCTAATCGGCGCAATAACTATGACGATAGGCTTATCTGCTTTAGGGTTATTTTTTAACTCTATTAAAATCAACCTTGACTGGTCTAATGTTACAGAGCCTGTAAAACAATCGTTGCCGGTAATTTTAACTGTTTTAGTAACCTTTGCAATTACTTTGCTTTTAGGGGTTATAGGCTATTACGGTTTTGACCACGCAAGATTAGCATTACTCGTTCAAACGCTTATCGCGTGCGTGTTGTGCGCGTTAGGACTATATTTAGTGTTAACGGTAAGCGTAAAAAAGTTTAACGAAAAATAGTTTCAATAAAAAAATTAAATATAATAAAAAACGCCCACTATATCTTGTGATGAAAAAGTGGGCGTTATTTTTTAAAAACACACGAAAATTCCTAAAAAAATCGCGTTTTTATGGTTAAAAACGAGCAAAAACGCCAAAAAATAAATTTTAACAATTTCCACTATATATAGGTAAAAGTGCTTGACAAAAAACACAAGATATAGTATTATGGTAAAGCACAATAAAGGAGAACGCATATGAAGATAATTAAAAGAAGCGGAACTGAAGAAATTTTTGATATAACCAAGATAATCGCGGCAATTACTAAAGCGAATAACGAAGTGCCGGATAGCGATAGATTAAGCGCTGACGCAATTAGAGAAATCGCTGACGAAGTAACCGGTGCATCACAAATAATGAACCGCGCGTTGAGCGTTGAAGAAATTCAAGACCTTGTTGAAAACGGTATTATGGCAAGGCAAGCCTTTTCAGTTGCAAGAAAATATATAACTTATCGTTATAATCGTGCGTTAGTTCGTAAGTCAAACACTACTGACGAACAAATTTTAAGCCTTATTGAGTGCAATAATGAAGAAGTTAAACAAGAAAACAGTAATAAAAATCCTACCGTAAATAGCGTTCAGCGTGACTATATGGCAGGGGAAGTTAGTAAAGATATTACAAGGCGTATACTTCTTCCACAAGATATCGTAAAAGCGCACGACGAAGGTGTTATACACTTTCACGATGCTGACTATTTTGCGCAACATATGCACAATTGCGACCTTGTTAATTTAGAAGATATGTTACAAAACGGCACGGTAATATCGGGCACTATGATTGAAACGCCACACAGTTTTTCAACGGCTTGTAACATCAGTACGCAAATTATCGCGCAAGTAGCGTCTAACCAATACGGTGGTCAAAGCATATCGCTTACGCATTTAGCACCGTTCGTTGACGTAAGTAGAAAGAAAATTCGTAAAGCAGTTGCGGAAGAACTTGCATTAGTAGGCGTAACCGACGAAGATAAGATTAACGCAATTGCTGAAACCAGACTTCGTGATGAAGTTCGTCGTGGTATTCAAATGATACAATACCAAGTAGTAACCTTATTAACTACTAACGATCAAGCGCCTTTCGTAACGGTATTTATGTATCTTAATGAAGCAAGAAACGCGCAAGAAAAAGCCGATTTAGCGCTTATTATTGAAGAAACGCTTAAACAACGTATCAAAGGCGTTAAAAACGAAGCAGGCGTGAGGATTACGCCAGCGTTCCCAAAACTCATTTACGTATTAGAACCGGACAATATTACGGAAGATTCGC
>JAGCMG010000089.1 GCA_017646555.1 Clostridia bacterium
CATAGGCAAGATTTTTTAGAACTTCCGAAACGCCCTCGGCTTGCTTACTGACAAGTTCACGACTTAATGAAAAATTGTCGTTATCAATTAAAATATTACGATACTCTGAAAGTTCTTTATTGACAGCGAAAATTATTCCGTTTACGTTAGTGCAACAATCGGTTACGCTTTTAGGCGCGTCTATAAAAGACACACGCCCTTTTGCCATACCTATTTTTACAAATTTATTTAAGTCGCTTTTCATTTGAGAAGAAAAATTTCGTCTTAACTCTTTGCAACGAAAATAACTACTGCACGAAATACAACAGTTTTTAAAAGTTTCTTCGCTTATAAGTTTAATGGCGTCGTCTTCTTTAAGTTCGTTTTTTTTGAATTCGCACATAGCCGAACTTATCTCCGAAAATACTTCCGAAACGCTATATAATCGTTCTTTTATAAGAAGTAAATTTTCGTTTACGGTTTTTCTAATTAAGGTTTTACTTTTTTTAGAGCAAAGGTATTCTTTAAGTTTATTGTAAAATTTATTAGGCGTGATTAAAAAAGCCGAAACGCTTAAAAGTATTGATAAAAATTCGTAAACACCGTAACTATTATATACCCAAAAAAGCGCGAAAAATAGATAATCAAAAAATAAAATTAAAACACCGCTAAGGTAGTGTGTTATAGGGTTAAAAATCAACCCTATTCCTGCTAATAAAATAAAAACGGCGATATACGCTATATCGGAAAAATATATTGAAAAGGGTATCCCGAATAATAATGACACGCAAAAAGTAAGTGTTCCACCAGCGCATTTTGATAAGAATAAAACGGCGTATACGACGAAAATTTTAACGAAAAAAATAGGTAGAGTGTTAAGCGCGCCAAGCATTAATAAACTAAACGCTAAAAAAAGAAAAATGGTTTCTTCTGCAGACGGTTCGTATTTAATGCCTTTTAGAAAAATAAAGTTACACGCACCAACGCCTAAAAAGGAAAGTAAAGTCATTATTATCGCGTAAACGATAAGCGCGTAGATATTGTCGGCTTTTGATAGGATGAAATAAATTAAAGATAACAATATGTAAATTATTAGTTCAAAACTTGGTTTAATATTTTTTGCGCGATAAAAGCAAAAAACTAAACTCATTATAAATATGGCGACGGTAATAGGTAAAACTATTTTAGTTAAGCCTGTTAATAGGCACGATAGTACGCATAAAATACCTAAAATTACGGGGTTAAACCCACTTATTGATAGCGCGTTAAACGCCGAAAAAGAAAATGGTGCTAAAAAAGGGGTAGATGCGTTCAAAAAAATAAAAGCAAAAAAGATAGTTAAGTACTCAATAACCGTTTTGTAAGCAGGTTTAACAAAATTGATATTAAACATATAATTCTCCTTAAAAATTAAAATACATAAAAAGGAAAAGTATATATTAAAAAATCGTGCCGAAATTTATCGGATTATAAAAAAAACGGAGCGACAGCCCCGTTTTTTAATCATTATTAAAAATTAAAGAGTAATATCAGCCGATTTAAGCGAATAAATAAGCGCGCCCGAATACGCTGGAAGTTTGGTTACCATTTTAGTAAGTAACGCGTTGTTATAAGAAACCCCGTCACAAACTTTTTCAGCATTTTGATAAGAAAGAATAATCGGCGTACCAGAGTTAGGCTGAACGTTTCTACTAACTTTTACCGTTTGGCAAGAAATACCAACGTCTGCCGTTTTGCCGTTAAAAGTTACGGCGCTATCGTTATAAGTATAACCTTTAACCAAAGAAACAACCACTTCTTGCACGTCGGCATAAGAAGTATTAAATACTTTAATGGTTGGCGAAGTGCTAAATTTAACGTTCCTAACTGCGAAAAGTAAAACTTCGTTATCGATATAATACCCAAAATCACCGTTTACGGTAACGGTTTTATTATTGACTTTTTTGAGCGAATACATATCGGTTGAATAATCGTTATTTTCAGTAATGGTAGAAGTTTTATCGGTAACGGTTAACGTTGCGTTGCCGTTCGCTTTAAATTTAGAAACGGTTTCGTAGCAATATCTAACGATTTTATCAACCTTACCTGAATTTAATATGGTTATATTTGTCGTATCGTAAGATTTTTTAGAGTAGATAGGTGCAAACGAATAACTATCGTCGTAAAAATATACGGTTGAACTTACTTTATCGTTAAACGTTAAAACTTCATTTTTATATTCGTATTCGACTACCGTGTCTAACGAAGTAGTTATTTTTAAGAACAACTTATCGTATTTACTATTTAAATCAGGTGTAATGCTTAAATTTTCAAGTTCGGCGGTAAGAGCCGTTTTAGTTAAGGAAGAAAGCGTAGTCGTATAAGTGCCGTTAACCTTAATATTAGCGTCAAGTTCGTCTGATTTTTCAAAATAAGCCGAGTCGTGTTCGCTATAATTTGCCGAATAACTAACGTCGTAGGTTAAAACTTCCGAATAATTACTAATCGACGAATTGTTAAGCCAAGTTCTATAGTAGTCTGTTTTAGAAGAACTACAAGACGAACAAGATTCCCCACACCCCGTTAGAGTAAATAAAATCAATAAAATAAAAGATAATAAAACAGATAATTTTTTCATATTTCAAACGCCTTTAATAGTTGATTAAAGAAAAACACAACGGTATTGTAGCACATTACGATAAAAATGTAAAACCTATTTAAAAAAAACCTTACATTTTAAATAAATTATGTTATAATACTACTATGAAAGCAATTTTACATACAACTTATTCTTATTGGCGCGCGATTGAACTTGCGTCGGAAATAATTTCTAACGCAGGGGATTCGCTAAAGACAAGAAACTTTATTTTCACGCCCGAAAAAAACACGCTTATTTTAGAATCGCTCATCACGGAAAAAACCGGTGGGTATCTTAATACGCGCGTTTTTTCTTTCGGAAAATACCTTAAATATTTTATGCCGAACGGGACCGTTCTTAAAAGAGAAGGCTCTGTTATGGCGATTAAAAAAATTATTGGTGAAAATGAAAGCGCGTTAAAGTGTTTTAAGGTGCGTTCGGTTGGTATTGCTGAAAATTTATACGATTCTATTGCGCTTTTAAAATCGGCAAAAGTAAATCCAAGTGAAGTTTTGTCGGCGTCAAATAGCGTTGACGGTGTATTAAAAGATAAACTATGTGATTTAGCGTTAATATTTGGTAAATACGAAGAATATTTAGGTAATGGATATTACGACCAAAGCGCAATGCTTTCTTGTATTCCCGAACTTTTAGAAAATGATAAAGACATTAAAAACACTAACGTTTATTTAGTAGGTTTTGATAGTTGGACGGCGCAAGCGCGCGCAATCGTTGAAACTTTAATAAAAAATGCAAAAAGTGTTACGGCAGTATCGGTTTACGGTGAAAACGACGGAGTATATATCAACGAAACAGCCACGGCGTTTATTAGCATTGCAAAATCTTTATCAGTTACGCCTACCGTCTTTGAAACGGAAAAACCTTTATTAAAAGAGCATAGCGCGCTTTTAGCAGGACTGTATTCTGAAAAGGCGTATTCAGCCGTGCCTATTAAAAGCGAAAAGGTTAAATTATTCGAAGCCCCCGATATTAAATCGGAAGTTGAGTTTTTCGTTAAAAAAATCAAAAAGCAAGTCGTTGATTTCGGTGCAAGGTATAGTGATTTTGCAATAGCCGTTTCGGACGACAAGCGTTATTCTCAAGCGATAGAAAGCGTGTTTTACGATTACGGCGTGCCGTACTATTTTGACAAAAAGAAAAAGTTTTCTTCGCATCCACTTTCGCATTTGATTATCGACTTTTTAGAAGTTAATAGAAAGAACTTTAAAAGGGAAGAGGTTTTAAATTTAATTAAAAATCCACTTTTTTGTTTTGATAAAAATTTGGCTGATGAGTTTGAAAATTTCGTCATTTATAAAAATATAAAATTCGATAAATTTTTAACCCCTTTTAACACCAGCGTTAAAGAAGTTGAAGCGTTAAGAGAAAAACTTGTTTCGTCGCGTTTTAATGCTAACGGTATGATGAAAGTCGACCGTTTAATAGATATAATTGAAGAATTTTGTGATAAAATCGGAGTAAAAGATACACTTAATAAAGCAAGTGAAATACTTGCTGAAAGCGACCCTGTATACGCTGATTACACGCTTAAAGCCTATTCGGTTTTAGAAGAAATTTTACAAACGGCAAGGGTAGTTTTATGTGGCGTAAGTTTATCGGTAAAAGACTTTGCTTTAATCTTGTTATCGGCGTTTAACGCGTCGGAAATTACTATAATTCCAAGCGTTAACGACGCAGTATTTATCGGTGGTTATCGTGAGTGTGGTGGGGCTAAAAAGAAAACGCTTTTTGCGTTAGGGCTTAACGGCAACGCGCCTGAAATTAAACAAGATATAGCCGTTTTATCAGACGGTGATATTACCAAGTTAGAACAGTTAAAAATAATAATAGAACCGAAAGTTTCGGCAGTAAACGCAAGGGAAAGGGAAGTTTTTTCAACGGCGTTAACGGCTTTTTCTGACGAACTTTATTTATCGTATTCGCTTGAAAATATTGATGGAAAAGCCTTGAAAAAGAGTGATATTTTAAATTATATTGAAAAGATTTTTTCGTTAAAAGCAAAGAGTGTAAGACAAGAAAACGCCCTTAAAGCCGATTTAATCGACTATGCCGACGATTATCTTTATTCAAAGTCGGCTGAAAAAAGTTTTGCGTTAGATATAGGCTCGTTTAAGGAAAAAATTTCAAACGATATAACTGCGCCGACTGCGTATTACTACGCGTTAAACGACACGCTTGGCGAAGATAATATAGCAAAAGAACTGCTTGAAAATATTAAAACTGAAGTCGTTTCCGTGGCCGAAAACGCTAAAAACTTAACGGTTAAAGATAAAGTTTCAGTAACCACTATCGAAAAGTTTTATTCTTGCCCGTTTAGGTGCTTTATGGAAAGTGGTATAGGTATAAGCGAAAGAAAAGTCGGCGAAATTAAGCCAAACGATTCCGGTAATTTTTTACACGCGTTTACCGAACTTTACGCTAAAAGTTTTGCTAATAATGAGATTACTTCTCTTTCTAAATCGGACGAAAAAGCAAAAGAGATTTTATTAGAATTATCAAAAATCGAAGAATTTGCACGCTTTAAAGAAGATTTAGAAACCGATAACGCTTTAACGCGCTTAATTGAAGAGGGCGTTAGATTATCTAGGGAACTTTATTATCAATTAACCAACACTGAATTTAAAGTGCTTGAAGCAGAGGCTGAATTTGGCGAAGGGAAAAAATATCCGCCGATTATTTTAAAGACCGACGCTTGCGATATTAAAGTTAGGGGAAAGATTGATAGAATTGATAAAAGCGATAAGTATTATAGAATAATCGACTATAAAACAGGGTCGGCAAATGCAAGCGACGCTGAACTTTTCGTCGGTAAAAAAGTACAAACCTATTTATATCTAAACGCTTTCAAAACTGATGAAAGCGTGCCTGCAGGTAGTTATTATTTTAAAGTGTCGGACGATTATTCGTCGTCGGAAGAGAAAGACCCACAACTTATCGGTAAAACGATAGGAACTATGGAAGTATTTTCAAAAACCGATACGGCTTTAAAAACAGGTGAAAAAAGTCGTATTATAAAAGGCAAAATCGACACTAAAGGCAATTTATCAAAAATCAATACCTTTATTAGTGAAGAAGGTATGGTTGCGCGTATGGAATACGCAAAGCGCGTGTGCGAAAAGGGCGTTCAATTTATTAAAGACGGGTTCGTTTTAGCAACCCCGTTCGTAACGAGCAGAAGTTCGACTTGCGATTATTGTCCGTATGGCGCAGTTTGTGGGTATGAAGAAGATATTAGCGGTGTGGGAAGAAAAGAACTTAACATTAGTGAAAAAACCATTATTCAAGCAGTAAACGATAAAGGTGAAGAAGATGCAACTTAAAAAAGAACAATATTCTGCTATAAACGAACACGACGGCGAAAACCTTTTAATTTCAGCGTCGGCAGGTAGTGGTAAAACTTTCGTAATGATAGAAAGAATTATTCGTCTAATTAGGCAAAAGAAACTTAAAGTGGACGAACTTTTAGCCGTTACTTTTACCGAAAAAGCCGCTTACGAAATGAAAGAAAAATTGACCGAGGCGTTAATTAATAGTATAAACGCTGGAGAGAGAAGTTTTAAAAAGGAACTTTTAAGCGTTGCGACTGCCGATATATGTACTATCGACGCGTTTTGCTCACGCCTTGTAAAACGCTATTTTTACGAACTTAATATCGGTCGTGATTTTGAAATTTTGTCCGAATCCGACAAGAGTAAACTCATAGCCGAGGCTATGGAAAAAACTTTTAAATTAGGTTACGAAAGCAAAGAACTGGACTTTTTAAATTTGGTTAAACGCTATTCTGAAAGGCGTTCTACAACTGCTTTGAAAGAGTTGATTTTTAGAATTTACAACTACGCAAGTAGTGAGTCCGATTTTGAAAAATGGTTATCGGTTGGCGATACCGTTTACACCGAAAACGGTTTTTTAGAACTTATCTCGCGATATGAAACGGTTGTAAAAGACAAATTATTATATTATGCGCGTGGCTTTGATTCGGCAAGTGAAAAAGCGATATCGTTAGGAATTGCTGAATACGCTGACTCGGCTAAAACGTCGGCTGAAATTATTCGTGATATGGCAAAGGCCACTTCGCTTGAAGAATTAAAATCGCTTGTTTACGAGAACCCGAAACTTCCGTCGCTTAAACTCAAAGATGAAAAACTGCTTGCATTTAAAGAGGCGTTCCAAAGATTACGCAATACGCGAAAAACAAGCATAAACGATTTGTTATCAAACATAAAAACACAAGAAGAATATAAAACCGAACTTGATTTAACCAAGCTCGATTATTTCGCCTTAAAAAAGGTCGTTTTAGAGTTTAAGAAAAATTACGACGAATTAAAGGTTGAAGAAAATAAATTCGAGTTCAACGACATTGAAAAATTTGCGCTTAAACTATTACAAAATAAAGAAGTTGCAC
This sequence comes from Clostridia bacterium, assembly GCA_017646555.1. Taxonomy (GTDB): domain Bacteria; phylum Bacillota; class Clostridia; order Christensenellales; family Borkfalkiaceae; genus UBA11475. Next base: position 7,020 of record JAGCMG010000089.1, read on the forward strand.
AGTCAATTCGCAATAAATATAAATATGTTTTTATCGACGAATACCAAGACGTAAACGGCGTGCAAGAAGAAATTTTTTCTATTATTGCAAACGATAACGAGTTTATGGTGGGTGATATAAAGCAAAGTATTTATGCGTTTAGGGGTTGCAATTCCGACCTTTTCCAACAAAAGTTCGACAAACTTAATGAAAGCAAGCAAACGCTAACCTTAAATCATAATTTCCGTTCAGCAGACGGGGTTATAAGCGCGGTAAATCAAGTTTTTGACGAAGTTATTTTAATGGAAAACTTCGGCATTGATTATAAAAAGGATGCGCGTTTAGTCCCAGGTGGGCTTTACCCAGAGGGCGCAGGGAGTTGCACTCTTCATATAGTAACCCCGCCCGTCGTTAAAAAGGAAACTGTAGACCCGGAAATTTACGATATTAAAAAAGCAACCGAAAAGGAAAGTTTAACGGAAGAAGATTGCGTTTCAATTAAAGTTAAACAAATAATAAATTCGGTTAGGGGTAAAAGTTTTTACGATATAAAATCTAAAAAAGAACGACAGGTAGAATTAAAAGATATCGTTATACTCTGTCGTAAAAGAACTTCAACTGTTACTTCGCTTATTAAAAATTTAACGCGTTCTGGTATAAGCGTAGTTTCGGAAATTGAGCAAAGCGTTTTGGACGCTAAAGAAGTTAAACTTTTAATTGCTTTTATCGAATTATTAGATAACTTAAAGCAAGATATTCCGTTAGTACTTTGTATGATGAGTAAAATCGGTAAATTTACTCCTAACGAAATAGCAACGATTCGTCAAAAATGTCCGTACAACAATACTTCAGCAACTTATGAAAAGCCGAACTTTTACGATTGTTATAAAAATGCTTTAACTTTTGACGACGCTTTAGGTGAAAAGGTGCGCGCGTTTGACGAATACATTAAATCAATGCGCTTTTTAGCCGACTTTAAGAGCGCTAAATTCGTGCTTGAAAAGGTTATTAGAGATAAAAAATTATCGGCTTATACTCTTATAGGTAAGTTTGGCGCAAACAAAGAAAAAAAGGTAATAAGATTTTTATCCGAAAGCGTTTCAATGGATAAGGAACTATCTTTAAGGGAATTTTTATATAAGATAAAAAATAGCCCTGAAAGTTTCACCGTTACAGAAACTGCTGGGGACGATTCCGTTACTATAATGACCAAGCATAAATCAAAAGGTTTAGAATTCCCAGTCGTTATAATCATTGGGTTAGAAAAGTCTATTTCTGATGAAGATGTAAAGAAAAAAGTATATCTTGATAGAAAATACGGCATAGCGTTACCCGTCTTTTTTGATGAAAACAAAACATACGGCACTACGATTTTTAAAGAAGTTGTTAAAAGTGAAATGCTTAAAAATCAATATAAAGACGAAGCGCGCTTATTCTACGTTGCTATGACGAGGGCAAAGCACGACCTACATATGATAAGCGTAGAAAAAAAGGAAGAAAATTTCCCCGTTTCGCCGATAGATGCAACGAAATATTACGATTTTATTCCAAAGTCTTTTCCACGCGTTAAAGCCGACGAGAATTTATTGCTTAACGATAACGATAATTCTTCGCGCGAAATTTTGGTCGGGAAAAGAAATAATGAATTAATCGAAAAAATTAAGAAAAATTTAAGTTTTACTTATCCTTACTTACAAGATACCGTCCTACCACTTAAAACTTCGGTTACTAAAAACCTTTCGGAAGAAGAACTTGGTGAATACTATTTATTCGACGACGGTGCAATTGATGTTAGCGACGGCGTGATTGATGCCGAAACGGGTACTAAGGTGCATAAAGTTTTAGAGTTTTTTGATTTTACAAAAGACGATGTTTCTGCCGAACTTGAAAGAGTTTTAAGCATTACTAAGCCCGAAACCGATGGTTTAACGGCTGAAAATTTAAGTGCGCTTAAAACCGTGCTAAAATCACCGTTATTTAAAGAACTTTCCGGGGCAGACTTGTATCGCGAACAATACTTTGTAACAAAACTTTGCGCTGACGAAATTTTTGAAAATAAAGACACCAAAACGAAAGTTATGTTACAAGGCGTAATCGACTTGCTTGCAATAAAAGACGGCAACGCATATATAGTCGATTATAAGTATTCCTCAAAAAATCCCGACGCTTTAGCAAAGACTTATATTAAGCAACTTAAACTATACAAAACAGCAGTAGAAACTGCTTTAAAAATCAAGGTTAAAAAGGTTGCTCTCGTCAATTTATATAAAGGCTATACGCTTGATTTCGACGCCAAAAACTTTAAATAAAAAATTGCGCCGTGGTAAACTTTTGCTTAACCGTTTATATCAAAACCGTACCGAAAGGCAAAAATTAGCCGAAAAAATCGTATTGAAAGAAAAAATTACGGAAAAACTTTAAAAAAATCACTTAAATTAAAAGAAAGATTGCGCGTAAATATTGACATTTATCAAAGATAATGATAGAATATACCCGTACTGGTGTGTTTATACTTGGTACGAAAAAGAGTTTCCGTGTATTGGAGGAGTAACAATGGGATTTATAACCGACATCATTAACGGTTTTAAAAGTGCAGACGGCGTAAGCAAGTTGACCGTTATTTTAGTTGCTTTAGTTGCGCTTTTAGTTTTATTCGTATGGTTTGCAATTTTGTCAAACAACGGTTTACAAAAAAAGATTTGCAAATTATTAAAACAACAAGATAAGGATACGAAACGCAATACTATTGAAGCGTATATTAGAGCAGTTCGCCCAAAAGCAGGCAATCCTCTTGAAGGCATTATTCCTGATGCTCCTATCGAAGAACCTGCTCCTGCAGTAGTGGCTGAACCAGTTCCTGAAGAAGTAGTTGCAACCGTTGCTCCTGTTCCTGAAGTAGTAGAAGAACCTGCTCCTATCGTTGAAGAAGTAGTGGAAGAACCTATCGAAGAACCAGTAGAAGAAGTTGTTCCTGAAGTAGTAGAAGAACCAGTTCCTGAAGTAGAAGAAGTGGTTGAAGAACCTATCGAAGAACCTGCTCCTATTGAAGAAGAACCTATTGAAGAAGTAGTGGAAGAACCTGCTCCAGTGGTTGAAGAACCGATAGAAGAAACCGTTGAAGAACCTATTGAAGAAGTGCAAGAAGACGGCGAAACGGGTGATTTTGCTGAAATTACTACTTTATTAATTCCTAAAAAGTCCCACGCTGAAAAGTATGAAGAACTTAATAAGACCAACAAGCGTTACTATGATTCAATTATGGCTTACGCTGAAAAACTTGAAGGTTGTCATCGTCAACCAAGCGCCAACGCTGATTCGGTGTTCTATGGTAGAACTTGCATCGTGAAAACTCAAATTAAGCAAGGCAAAGTAGTATGCAACTTCTCAATGATTGACGCAAGTATGAAACGTATGTTAAAAGGTGAAAAGGCTGGTGGTGTAAAAGAAAAGTTTACCTCAGTAAGAGTAACCAGCACCGATTCGTTACATATTGCACGCCAAAGCGTAGACTTTGCTTACAAGATGGCTATTGAAGAAAAGGAATTTAAACACCAACAACAACTTCAAAAGCGTCGTGATGCAAGAAAGGCTAAAAAAGAAGCCGCTGAAAACGAATAATAAATTAAAGGCGTAAATTTTACGCCTTTTTTTAAAATAAAAAAATATAATTTATTTTAGTTAAAAGTTGTATTTATTCTAAATACTTGATATAATTTAGTAGAATGATTTAAATGGAGATAGGGAGAATTTAATTATGAAAACAAAAGCAGTTAGAATTTATGGTAAAAGTGATTTAAGACTTGAAGAATTTGAACTTCCAGAAATCACTGATGACGAAGTATTGGTTAAAATAATAACTGATAGCGTATGTATGAGTTCATATAAGGCTCAACTTTTAGGACCTGACCATGCGCGCGTTCCTGATGACGTTGATAAAAACCCAACTATTATCGGACACGAAATGTGTGGTGAAATCGTAAAGGTTGGTAAAAACTATCAAGATAAATATACGGCTGGCGAAAAGTTTGCTTTGCAACCAGCGCTCCCACACGGTGAAATGAATACGGTTGGTTACGCTTGGCAATATTGTGGTGGCGCGGCAACCTACGCTATTATTCCGTCAATTTATATGGAAAACGATTGTTTGCTTAAATATTCACGTGATGATTTTTATTCGGGTTCGTTAGCAGAACCGTATAGTTGTGTAATCGGTGGTTTCCACGTAAACTATCACTCTGAATTCACAAATCACACTCATATAATGGGTATCAAAAAAGGTGGTAACTGCGCACTTTTAGCAGGTGTTGGTCCTATGGGTCTTGGCGCTATCGACTACGCTCTCAACGCGCCTATTCGTCCTAAACTTTTAGCAGTAACCGATATCAATCAAGAAAGACTTGACCGTGCTGAAAAACTTTTCTCTAAGGAATACGCTTTAGCGCGTGGTGTTGAATTGCATTATATAAATACGGCTAATGGCAATGCCGTTTCTTCGCTTAAAGAATTAACTGGTGGCGTTGGTTACGACGACGTTTTCGTATATGCGCCAGTTAAAGCCGTTATTGAACAAGCCGACGATATTTTAGGATTTGATGGTTGTATCAACTTCTTTGCAGGTCCTACAAATAAAGAACTCAAAGCAGAAATCAATTTTTACGACGTTCATTATAACTTCTCACACGTTGCAGGCAACGCTGGTGGGACTACTGCCGATATGATTGAAAGTCTTGGTATGATGAGTGAGGGGAGTTTAAACCCAGCCGTAATGGTAACGCACGTAGGTGGGCTTGATTCAGC
>JAGCMG010000090.1 GCA_017646555.1 Clostridia bacterium
GATATAAGTAAATACGGTAACTTTGCCGTTAACGAAAAATCGGGCTATAACGCCGTGTATGATATTATTGAAAAGCCGTCTTTATCGGAGGCTTTATCAAATCTTTCGGCTATGGGAAGATATGCTCTTAAAAGCGATATCTTTTATTACATAAAAGAACTTTTTAAAACGCAAACTAAAGGCGAAGTTTATTTAACTGACGCGCTTAAAAATATGGCTAATTCGATAGGACTTTACGCTTGTCCGTTTAACGATACTCGTTACGATATCGGCGATAAGGTTGGTTACATAAAAGCAAATATAGAATATTCGCTTAAAAACCAAAAGGTCGCAAGCGAAATCAAAGAATATTTAAAGGAACTTTTAGAAACTTTATAAAGAGATTAGTATGAATTTAGATAGATATTCACACGAACTTAAAGAAATATTAAAGGGTGCAGAACAACTTGCCGTTCGGTATAAACAAAGTTATATCGGAACGGAGCATATTTTAGTTGCGCTCGTTCGTCTTGAAAACACTATGAAACGACTTTTGCAATCTAACGGGGTGGGGAATTCTGCCATTTCGGGCGATAGAATTTTGTATATGTTTACAAAAACGATAGTTGCTGATAGGCGCACGAAAGGTTTAACGGCAAACGCTAAATATTTGCTTGAACGCGCTGAATTTATCGCGACAAAATGCAAAAAAATGCACGTTGGTACCGACCACCTTTTATACGGACTTATAAGCGAGCCTGAATTTACTGGCACGCGACTTTTAAACGCATTAAGCGTTGATATTGAAAAACTTAAAGGCATTTTAGCGGAAAGAATTTTACCTCGTGAAGAAGTTTTAGAGGGTGAACAATCGTCTTACGACGAAGTTTCGGCGGAAGAATTAATATCAACGGTTGAAAAAGATAAAAAAGAACCGTTACAAGACATATTAAAATTCGGTATTGATTTAACTTTACTTGCAAAAGAAAATAAGTTAGACCCCGTTATCGGTAGAAAAGACGAAATTGACAGGGTTATTCAAATTTTAACGAGAAGAACTAAAAATAACCCCGTTTTAATAGGCGAACCGGGCGTCGGTAAATCAGCCGTGGTAGAGGGGTTAGCGCAAGCAATCGTAAAAGGTAAAGTGCCTGAAATTTTAAATGGAAAAATGGTGTTTTCACTAAACATTGCGTCGCTCGTAGCGGGCTCACGCTATCGTGGTGATTTTGAAGAAAGACTTAAAAAAATTATCGATATCGTTAAAGAAAATAAAAATATTATTCTTTTTATTGACGAAATACATACTATCGTTGGTGCAGGTGCAGGCAATTCTTCCGATATGGACGCTGCTAACATATTAAAACCTATGTTATCGCGTGGGGAATTCCAAACGATAGGCGCAACCACTTTAGAAGAATACCGTAAATACATAGAAAAAGACACGGCTTTAGCGCGTAGATTTCAACCGGTAACGGTAAACGCGCCAAACGCAGTTGATACCGTCGAAATTTTAAAGGGTTTAAGAGATAAATACGAGGCGCACCATAGAGTAAGTATAACCGACGAGGCTATTGAAACTGCCGTCGCTTTATCAGAACGCTATATTTGCGAAAGATTTTTACCCGATAAAGCGATTGATTTAATTGACGAAGCGTCTTCAAGAGTTAGACTTGATAGTTATAATTCTTCGGAAGACATAATAAAGAAAGAAACTGAACTAAATACGCTTATATCAGAGTATCAAGATGCAGAAAGTTATGGCGAAGAAGAAAGGATAGAAAAACTTTCCCGTCAAATAGAAAAAACTGAAAAAGAACTTAATAAACTACTCAAAAAACGCCAAGACAGTTTATGTGGTAAAGGGCTTGCCGTAACGGGCGAAGACGTTGCTAAAATCGTAAGCAGTTGGACGGGCGTTCCAGTAACGCGCTTAACCGAGGCTGAAAGTAAAAAACTTTTAAGGCTTGAAGACACACTTCACGATAGGGTAATCGGTCAACACGAAGCCGTAAAAAGCGTGGTAAACGCTATTAAAAGAGCAAGGGCAGGTCTTAAAGACCCTAATAGACCGATAGGTAGTTTTATTTTCGTTGGTCCAACGGGTGTTGGTAAAACGGAATTATCTAAAGCGCTTGCCGAGGCAGTTTTCGGCGAAGAAGACGCTATGATTAGAATTGATATGTCGGAATATATGGAAAAACATTCCGTAGCAAAACTAATCGGCGCGCCCCCAGGTTACGCTGGGTTTGAAGAGGCTGGTCAACTCACCGAAAAGGTTAGAAGAAAGCCGTATTCAGTCGTTTTATTTGATGAAATTGAAAAGGCGCATATTGATATTTTCAATATATTCTTACAAATTTTAGACGACGGTAGATTGACCGATAGTCGTGGTAGAGTGGTTGACTTTAAAAACTGTATTATAATAATGACTTCCAATATCGGCGCGAGCGAACTTAATAAAAAAGCGTCGCTTGGCTTTAATAGCACGACGAACGATTACGACGATATGAAAGATAGGATTGATTTAGCGTTAAGACAAAGATTTAGTCCTGAATTTTTAAATAGAATAGACGATATAATAACTTTCCATAAACTAACCAAAGAAGATACGGGAAGTATTGCTGAAATTTTATTAAAGAGCATAAGAAAGCGCTTAAAATCGCTTGATATCGGTTTAGAAATTACCGATTCGGCTATGGACAAAATTTTAGACGAAGGTTACGACTATGAATACGGCGCACGCCCACTTAAAAGGGTTATTTGCCGTAGAGTTGAAGATAAACTTTCGGAAGAAATATTAAAGGGAAATATACGCGAAGGCGAAACGGCCGTTATAGATTATCGTGACGGCGAGTTCGTATACGGCGAAAATTAGCAAAAAAAGGGTTTTTAGCCCTTCGCGTCGTATTAATTTAATAGAAGACTAAATTAAAGGGGGCTTTACTATGAGAATAGAATTAAACGAAAGAAACTATCAAGCAAGTGAACACTTAAAGAGAATACTTGACCAAAAGTTAAGTAAACTTGATAAGTACTTTGATGAGGACGCTAATGCAAAAGTCGTTCTTAAAAAAGAGGGCTCAACCTTAGTTACCGAAGTTATGTTATCGTACGCTGGTAAACTTATAAGGGCAGAAGTGGCAAGCGATAATTTTTATGAAAATATCGATAAAGTCTTGCCTAAACTTGAAGGTCAAATAAGAAAACACCGTACAAAATTCGATAAACATAGCAAAAACACTGCGTATAAAGAAAGCGCTCTTTACGCCGTTAACGATTTGCCAAGTGAAAAGCAATCTAAAATCGTTAAGGAAAAGAAGTTTAAAGTTACGCCACTTACTGACGATGAGGCAGTTGTGGAAATGGAACTTTTAGGGCACGACTTTTTCGTGTATAAAGATATTAAAACGCTTGCCGTTAAGGTCGTTTATCTTCGTAACGACGGCGAATACGGTATAATTTCTACGGAGGAATAATTTGTGAAGGTCGGAATATCAACGGCGTCCTTGTTTTTGGACTTGAATACTGAAGACGCTACTGAATTTTTAGCAAAAAACAACGTTGGCGTTTGTGAAATATTTTTGACCGCACGCTCCGAATACGAAAAATCTTTTGCCGAAGAACTCGTTAAAAGAAAAGGAAATATGCTCGTTAATTCGGTTCACACTTTAACTACCCAGTTTGAACCGCAATTATACAGTAAAAATCCGCGCGCGTATGAAGACGCGTTTAACACTTTAACGACGGTTTTAGAAACGGCAAAAATTTTAGGTGCAAAAAACTATACCTTTCACGGTTATGCGCGTATAAAGAAAACACCTATAAAAATTGATTACGATACTTGTGGTGATTTTACTAATAAAATTGCTGAAAAATGCGCTGAATACGGCGTAAACTTATCGTATGAAACGGTGCATTGGTGCTATTATAACTATATCGGCTTTTTTAGGGAAATGAAAAAGCGTTGTCCTATCTTAAAAGGTACGCTCGATATTAAACAAGCGCGCCAGTCCGATATTTTTTACGGTGATTTTATTACCGAAATGGGCAAAGATATTAGCACGGTACATATAACCGATATAGGTAGCGACGGTAAAATGTGTTTACCAGGCTTTGGCACTTTTGATTTTGACGAAATGTTTTCAAGATTAAAAGACGTTGGGTTTAACGGTACAGTTTTAACCGAAGCGTATAGAAACGACTTTTGTAATAGGGAAGAACTTTTCACTTCTTTACAAATTATTAAAGAAAAGGCGTCAAAATATTTTGAAATTGAATAAAAAAGTGGTATAATCACGAAAGGACGCACGGGTTCGCCCGTGCGTTTTATACATTTTAGGAGAAGGTTATGCAAGTAGTTTACGATGTTTTAAACTGGATTGACGGTAATATCTTATGGGGTATTCCTATGATTGTTATCATACTTTTAAGTGGTATTTTATTAACGGTTAGAACTAAATTTTTCCAAGTAAGAAAATTTGGTTTATCTTGTAAAAAAACCGTTGGCGAATCAATTAAACAAATAAAAGGCGGTAAGTCGGCAGATAAATCCGCAATATCACCTTTTGAGGCTTTTTCAACGGCAGTTTCGGGTACGGTTGGTACGGGTAATATCGTTGGTGTTACCACGGCTATTTTATCAGGTGGCCCGGGCGCTGTTTTTTGGATGTGGATTTCAGCGTTTTTCGGTTGCGTTACTAAATTTGCCGAAATAACTTTGGGTTTATTCTACCGTAAAAAAGACGAAAACGGTGAATTTTTAGGTGGTCCTATGTACTACATAGAACACGGCGTAAAACAAAAATGGCTTGCAGTATTGTTTGCAATATTTACTATTTTAGCAGCAATCGGTATGGGCTCTGTTCAAGCAGATACTATTCAATCAACTTGGAATAGCGCTTTTTCTATTCCTACTTGGGTAACGGCTATAATTATTGCAGTTTTAACCGATTTAGTAATTATCGGTGGCGTTAAAAGAATAGGTAAGGTTGCGTCGCTTTTAGTTCCGTTTATGGCTGTTGCTTTTATCATTATCGCAATAATTTTAGTTTGTGTTAATATTACAGCCGTGCCAAGGGCTTTAGCGTCGATTTTCACTTCGGCTTTTTCAGCTAAATCAATGCTCAGTGGTTTCATGGGCTACGGTATTGCGCAAGCAATGCGTTACGGTTTTGCTCGTGGTATTTTCTCTAACGAAGCAGGTCTTGGTTCTTCAACTATTGCTCACAGTAACGCTAACGTTAAAGAACCTGTTGAACAAGGTTTATGGGGTATTTTTGAAGTATTCCTTGATACTTTCGTAATTTGTACTTTAACTGCGTTACTTGTATTAACTTCTGGATTACAAGGTAACGTTATCGGCGACGGCGCATCCGTTGCTATGACGGCGTTTAGTGGTGTTTTAGGCATCTTTGGTGAAATTGCTTTTTCTGTTATTTTACCGTTATTTGCTTTCACTACCATCTTGGCGTGGGCATTATACGGCGCAAAATCAGCACAATATTTATTTAGTAAAAACACCAAAGTTACTAAATTTGTCTTTGATATAATATATATTTTAATGATTGTAGGCATTTCGCTTTTAACGTTCTTCTTTGGTGATAACTTGGGCGCTGATTTCGTATGGCTTATTTCAGATATGACCAACGCTTTAATGGCTTTACCTAACTTGATTGCGTTAATCATTTTAAGTGGCACTTTAGTAAAAGTTACTAAAAACTACTTTGATAGAAAGTCTGGTAAAGACGTGCCTGAAATGATTTCTGCTTATGAAGATTAAAAAATTACGGGGCTTAATCGCCCCGTTTTTTATTTAAAATAGTTATTTAAATTATCATTATAACTTGACATATTATAAAGACGGTGCTATAATAATCACAGTAAATAACTTTTAAGTCGATGCGGGACGTTGACAAGGTTGCTATAAGATATATCGTGTATCACGCGCATAAACGCGCTTTGTTAGCATAGTCCTGTCTCGTCAGGGCTATTTTTTGTTATGAGAAAGACTTTGATTTTAGACGAAACCGCGGTAAAACGCGCATTAGTTAGAATAACGCACGAAATCATAGAACGCAACCAAGGCGTTGAAAACATTTGCCTTTTAGGTGTTAAAAGGCGTGGTATTCCACTTGCTGAAATTCTTTTTGAAAACATCAAAAAGTTTGAGGGGGTAAGCGTGCCGAAAGGCAGTTTGGACGCAACTTTACACCGTGACGATTTGACTGATTTAGAAAAGTCTAATTTAGCGGTAGGTTGTGAATTTCCGTGTGAAATTAAGGATAAAACCGTTATAATAGTTGACGACGTAATGTTTACGGGTAGAACGGCACGCGCCGCTATGGAGGCTGTTTTTAATAGTGGTAGACCTAAATCTGTGCAACTTGCCGTGCTTATCGATAGAGGGCATAGGGAATTACCTATTAGACCCGATTACGTCGGTAAAAACGTGCCGACTTCTAAAACTGAAAAAGTGTCCGTAAAAGTTAACGGTGTTGACGATGAAAACGCCGTATATATAATCCAAGAATAAAAAGGGGGAAAGTTATGTTAAAAGCAAAAAGTTACTTAAAAGATAATAATACGGCTATAACTTTCTTTTCTAAAAACCCTGAATTTTCCTATTTAAACGATTTTAAATATACCGTTTTACCCGGTTTTTGCGACGTGCACGTTCATTTTCGCGAACCGGGTTTTTCGTATAAAGAAACTATTGAAACAGGCTCAAAAGCGTCGGCGCGTGGGGGATATACTTCGGTATGCACTATGCCGAACTTAAAGCCCGTACCCGA
>JAGCMG010000091.1 GCA_017646555.1 Clostridia bacterium
GCTTACGAAGTTTCCGTTTCAAGACTAATCGCTCTTGATAAGGATGAAGAATTTGATTTAGATAGTGAGTTTAATACTTCATTAAACGCTAATTATTCTTTATTAAACTACGAAAATTTATAATAAAAAAAGCCCTTTACTAAGGGCTTTTTTGTCGTTTAAATTATTCAGTTTTAAAACTTGAAACTGATGCAAGTATTGCAAAAATGCCTAAAAGCATCGGCCCGATATGTGGAAATAAAGCAGTTGTGAATACGCTTGAAATCGTTGCTTGCGAAAACGCGCCGATTATAAAAAATATTATAAACGCTGATGCTAAAAGCATTACGCTTGCCGATAAGTACTTACATACTTTATTTAATATATCTTTTTCTATAAAGAATTTAAGTACCGTGCCGACCGTTATTAAACCGATTAAAATTAAGGTTATTATCATTAAAATATTAGATAACTGCCATATCCAAATTTTAGAGTTTTCTACCTTTAAGTAGTTTTGCCAACCACTTAAATTTAAGTTGTCCATAAAACTTATCGTTTGCTTGTTCGTCATAGCAGTTTTTACTACCACAAAAGGGAAGAATAACGATACGAAGGTTAAACAAGATAATGTTAAAGTTATTATTTTAAGTATTAACGATTTGTTTTTCATATTAATCTATTACTATATATTCCTTCTTTTTAAATATTAAGTACAACGCAGTTGCTGTTAACTCTATTGTGATTACGAGAATTATTACTGCGTTTTTAACCGTGGAATCTTCCGTTTTTAATATATCGGTTACTGCTATATACCCACTTATTACACCGTCAGCCGTGATTAGTTCGGCTTTTAAATAGCCGTTTTCTTCACCGAAAGTTCTAACTACGGTATCTTTTGTGAATTCGTATAAACAAGTCATTTTATCGTCCGATAAAAGTCTACCACCAGTTTTTACGGTTAAATATTTTAAATTTAAATGTTCTTCGTGCTGGGTAAGGCTATCTCTTAAAAAGTTTTCAGGCGCGAAACCACATTTTTCTACGCCGTCAACCATTGCTGATACATAATAGAATTTGTTGCCGTTTAAAGTTGCTTCGCCTAAAACGGTTAATTCGTCGCCGTTTGATAATCTTACCGTTTCGCCGTTATCTTTAAGTGAGTAACGGTTATCTACCGATAAAACTGGGTAGTAGTATAAGTTCACCCCACCTGATACGAATAACTTTGTTTTTTGGCTTGCTTTTATTATGCTTTCACCATTTGCAATATCTTCGTTTTTCGCTAAGTATAATTCATCCGAAAGTAATAGGGTATAGCCGTCAAACGAGCCTAAAATCAAATATTCTTCCGAACTTGCTACCGTGCGATAATCATAGGTAAAGACATCGCTTTCGCCTATTTCTACTCTATACACGTTTTTGCCAGTTAAACAAACTTTTTCGCCCGTTAAAGATGCGTTTTCGCCGTTTAGGACTGCACTTAAAGCACCAGAAATATTCGTTATTGAACGGTTGTCAAGCCCTGTCGTTTTTAATACTAAACTTTGACCGTTTAAGATAAAATAAACTTCGTCGTTATCGTAATTTAACGCAAAACTTTTTACCGTTTGGTTAGTAATACCCGTATAAATTTCACTTAAATTGCCGTCGAGCGTTAGGGTCGTTTTAGTCACTTCGCCCGTTTTTATGGTAATCTTTTCTATCTCGTTACCGTCGGAAAGTGAATAGATATTGCCGTCTAAATCGGTGGAAAGTTCTTTCGATACTAATTCTAAAGCGTATTCGTCTAATAGCGTGGCTTGATTTAATTCGTTTACCTTAAAACGATAAATCTTTTTCTCATTCCCCGCGTAAACGCTCATATATCCGTCAACGTCAACTGTTAAAAGCGCACCGTGGGCGTAAGTTCCACCTAAACCCGTAATGGTGCTTAAAAGCGCGCCGTTTTCAGAGTAAACGTAAACTTCACCACTATTGTTCATTGAAAGAAAATAATATTTGCCGTCACGATAATCGCAAGCGATTAGGTTACCACTTTGGGCAGTCGTGTATGTGCCGTTTTCTAAAGAGTAAAACCTTATTTCGTTGGCGCTGGAAATTGCAACGCTATTTTTACCAACTGACATCATTATCGGTGTGTAGCCACCAGTCGATGATATTGCAAATTTATTAAAAGCATTTGTTTCATTATTGAATAACGAAATTTGCGACGGCGAAAGTACTGCTACGGTTTTATCGTAAACGTCTATTTGCGTTGAATCATAAGGAATACGCTCGTTAGACGCTTGCGTCGTTGCCGTTGATACTCCCGTATATTGCAAAGTTATACGGTCAAATTTTTGAATAGTTTTTGTCGCATTACAAATAAGTAAATCGTTACCATATAACGCTATATAATTTGCATTTTGTATAACGCCAAGTTTATCTTCGGTGCCGTTTTCAATTTTATTAGGTGATAATATATAGCCTGAATTTTTTATAAAACGGTTTACGCCGTTAGCGTGCAAGGCGTAAAGTGAGTCGTTTGACGCTACTAAATGAGTAGGGGTAAAATCGTCGTCATAAATTTTTTCGGCTTGTTTATCGCCTGAAATAAAGTTTTCAATCGAAATAAAATATATTTCGTCACCAACCGAATAATATAAATCCGTTTCGTTAAGTGCTACGATTGGATTGTTGCCGGCTGAATAGTCTTTTAATTTTTTAAGAGTAACGCCGTTTTCGGTTATACTGATTTCAGATATCGAAATTGGACCACCTACCGACGCTATTAAAAAATGTGTGCCGTTATATGAAAAGTTGTTTAACGTTATCGGCGAATCGTCTTGATAAGTTATGTCTGCATGTTGACTTTTAAGTAAATCGTACGCTTTAAGTAAGTGATTATCTTGATAGATTAAATACGCCGTTTCACCGTAAAATACGGTTGCTTGCGTTGGGTCGGTTAAAGAATTTAATATTGAGTACGATTTTGACGCTTTATCATAAATAACTAAATCTTTATTAGCGTCGTTAGCGCCGTAAGTATGCGCGAAAATATAATAAAATTCGTCTTCATAAACGCATTTAGGCGTGCCGATAGAAAAATATTCATAATCGTTTATAGGTGAATAAAGCGATAATTTTACTGTGCTTTCTGCTTTTACGGTTTTCGGCGCAAAATTTATAATTGCCCCTGCAATAGTTAAAACGAATATTAAAATAAACGAAAAAAGTGTTGTTAATTTCTTCATAAGTGTACCAAAAATTTTAATATATATTATTTTATCATATTATTTTATATTTAACAAGGCAATTAAGCAATTTATTGATTTTTAGAAAATCTTTTTTATTCATAAAAAAGAAGAAAAATTTTTAAAAAAGTTGGCATATATGACTTGCATTGTCATATTTTTTTGCTATTATTGTATTGCAAAAGCGAACATATGTTCGTATATGCGTTTGTTTTTTCTTATCATATTGACTAAAATCATTAGGGAAAATCAAGCGTTTATAAAAAAACGAACACTTGCGGGTAAGTTCGGCTTTTACGAAAATTTATAGGAGTTTATTTATGGCAAGTTTTGAAAAAATTATTTTCTATTGCTACCCAAAAATAAGTAAGGTAGTTTCGGTAATAGACGCTGAATTTAAAAAACAAGTTTTTTCATCACGATTTGATTATTCTTCGGCGTATTCACAATGTCAATCTCTCGTAAAACTTACTAATGCAAAAATCGCGCTACTTAAAACTAAGAAGGTAGTAGAGGATGTTTTGGTGTCGCTTAAAGATTTAGCACCGTTTGTTAAGTATAAGTACTTTGGTGTTAAAAATGAAGAAACTGCTTTTATTGATAGTACGAAAAGAAGTTATTATCGTATTCAAGATAAAATCGTTAAAAAATTACGAAACCTTTTAGAAGTTAAAGGTATAGATGAAAAATGGTTTGACGAAAATCTTAAAAATTTAACTTACATAAAAGAAATTGCTCGCAGAATTGATATCCGTGAGCAATATTTTAAGAGAATTCAGTTGACTAAAAATTTTCAGGAAAAACCTTTACCAGTTAAAAAAATTAGTTAGTTGTCTTCAGCGTATTGTTCCACTGCATTTTTGCGTTCCGGTATTATGATTAATCCTAAAATTATCGCTGACGATAACACCACTGCTATTATAACTATTGATTTTAAGTCACTTTCGCTTGTCGCGTCGGTGACTTTACTTATTGTCGTGTTATCCGTTGTCGGTATGCTTTCTGTTATCGGCGTTTGGTGTAGTGGTACGATAAACGGATTTAAAGCGTCTTCTAAAATATACCCGATTTCGCCTGCGTAATTTATTAAATATACCGTGTTTTCACCTTTGTCGCTTATTTTTCCGTAATAGCCAAGCGTTCGTTCGCTAAATACATATCTAATCGGTATGGTTAAGTTTTCGTCTTGATAAATCGTCGTTGATTTTGCAGTCGTTACCGTTAAGTTTAAGTACGGATTTATCGGTTCATCAATTGTTTTTACGACTGAACCTTTTAAGACGTAACCGTCTAGTTTTGGGGTCTTTGCGCTTTCGCCGTAACATTCTATATGATAAAAACCGTTTTCTTCGCCTAAAAATTTTAGATAGTAAGAAATTGGTAGTTCAAATAGCGCGCTTTTTTCGTTGGGGCTTAAATAGAATTTTACACCAGACTTTATCACGCGATAATACGGCGCGTTAGCGTATGCCGTTAGGGGTGAACAAATCGTGCTTAAAATTACCGTTAGTATTAGTGTAATTAGTAGTCGTTTCATAGTTTCTCCCTTATTTTAGGGTATATAAAATTTTAGCCCAACTTATTTTACTTATATTAAAAATTATTATCAAAACAGGTGATATTTTGTCGAAGTCAGATGAACTTATTATTTATAAAATTAAAAAAATTGAAAACATTTTAACTGAACGAAAAAAAATCGATAAACTTTCTAAATATAATTCTGGAAGGAAAAAACATAAAAAACAAATTTTATTCCATAAATGCAAAAAGAAAAATCGATGGGTTTTCGGCGGGAATAGAAGTGGTAAAACAGAGTGTGGCGCTGTTGAGTGTGTTTATTTAGCAAGGGGTATTCATCCGTATAGAAAAAATAAAAAAGATACTTTTGGATGGGTTGTTTCTTTGTCAAGAGAAGTGCAAAGGGACGTCGCTCAAACGAAAATTTTACATTATCTTAACCCACTCTGGATTGACGATATTACTATGGTTTCGGGTAAAAAAGATAGCCCTAAACACGGGATTATCGACCAAATACGCGTTAAAAATATTTTTGGGGGGATTTCCGTTATAGGATTTAAATCGTGTGACCAAGGGCGTGAAAAGTTTCAAGGGGCGTCGCTTGATTTCGTATGGTTTGACGAAGAACCACCTAAAGACGTGTACGACGAGTGCCGTATGAGAGTTTTTGATAAGAACGGCGATATTTTCGGCACGATGACGCCACTTAAAGGGTTAACTTTCGTTCACGACGAAATTTATCTTAACAAAAATAACGACCCCGAAGTGTGGTGCGAGTTTATGGAATGGGGCGACAACCCCTTTTTGAACAAAAAAGAAATTGAAAAGTTATCTTTGGTTTTATCAGACGATAGTTTACAGTCAAGAAAATACGGTAAATTTTCTGCGTCAAGTGGGCTCGTTTACCCCGAATTTGACGAAAATATACACGTTATTGAGCCGTTTAAAATTCCAAGTGAGTGGCAAGATAAAATTTCTATTGACCCTGGACTTAATAATCCTTTGTCGGCGCATTGGTACGCTGTCGATTACGACGGTGTCGTTTACGTGGTATTCGAACACTTTTTAGCAGGGAAGGACGTTGAGTATCACGCTAATGAAATTAAAAAAATTTCCGATGCGATTGGGTGGAAAAAAGATAGTTTCGGTAGGGTCGGCGCGCTTATAGATTCGGCGGCAAATCAAAGAACTTTATCTTCCGTTAAGTCGGTGAGCGAACTGTTCTTTGAGCACGGTATTGCCGTTAATCCTAAGGTTAATAAAGATATGTTTTCAGGTATTCAACGCGTTAAAGAATATTTAAAAATTCGTGATGGCAGGGCTAAAATTTATATATTTAATAACTGCGTGAATTTAATTAGAGAACTTAAAACTTATCGTTGGGCTGAGGGCGATAACCCTAAAAAATACGACGACCACGCACTAGACGAACTTAGGTATTATTTAATGGATAGACCTAATTATATCGATACTAAAAGAGAAAAAACCGCTATTGAAATAGATAAGGAAAGACTTATTAAAAAACTTAAAAATGCAAGAAGAAGAAAAACTTAAAAAAGCGCTGATTAAACGCGCTGTTGGGTATACTGCTGAGGAAGTGGTTAGTGAGTATTCGGATGATAACGGTATGATGAAAATGGTACGCAAGAAGGTTACTAAAAAGAACGTGCCACCTGACGTTTCGGCACTCAAAATATTGCTTGACGAAAGCACCGATACCACGCTTTATTCTATGACGGATGAAGAACTCATTAAAGAAAAACAACGGCTTTTAGAACTTTTGGCGCTTTCTAAAAACAACTCTAAAACTAATCAAAGTGAGGACAAAAATGACTAACATTGATGAAAATTCTATTACAAATAATGATTACGAAAAAGAACTAATCTTACAGGTTAAAAACGATTATTTAGCGTTTAGACAAAAAAGATTTGCGCTTGAAAAACAATGGGAATTAAACATTGATTTTTTCGAAGGTAGGCAATATTCTGATATTTCACCTAAAGGCGAAATCGTCGAGTGGGATAAGGAATATTACTGGCAATCGCGCGAAGTGTTTAACCATATTGCGCCTTTAATTGAAACAAGGCTTGCTAAATTTGCTGGCGTTAGACCCGTAGTTTCGGTTAGACCTTCGTCTGATGACGACGACGAAACGCAAAACGCTAAAATCGCTGAAAGTTTGCTTAAATCCGTGTTCCAAAAAATTTCTTTTAACGATACCGTTTCCGAAGTTACGCGTTGGAGCGAACTTTGTGGTACCGGTTTTTATAAAATTGCTTGGGACAAAAACGGGGGCGAAAAGTTGGGCGTTATAGAAGGGGGAGAAGTCTTCCAAGGCGAAGCCGTTGCCGTTAGCGTTTCGCCGTTTGAAATTTTCCCAGAAAATTTATCGATTTCTTCTATTGAAGAACAAAATTCTATTATTCACGCTTATCTTTCGTCGGTTTCAGCCGTTAAAAAATCGTTTGGAGTTAGCGTAGTTCCCGATAACTTAATTTTAACTAAGAACGCCGATAGCGACGCCGTTGTCGTTATTGAAAAATATTCAGCGCCGACTGATGATAAGCCAAACGGCGAACTTATTATCGTTGCGGGGAATTCCTTATTACATTACGGCGCGTTGCCTTTTATCAACTCTAAAAACGGCAAGCGCGGTTACCCGTTCATTAAACAAGTGGCGTCAAGTTCTGCCGGCGCGTTTTTTGGTACGAGCGTGATTGAAAGACTTATTCCCGTTCAACGCGCGTTTAACGCTGTTAAAAATCGTAAACACGAATTTATGAACCGTATTACTATGGGCGTTCTTGCCGTTGAAGACGGGAGCATTGATATAAATGAACTTACCGAAGACGGGCTTTCGCCTGGTAAAATTTTGGTGTATAGGCAAGGCTCAACTCCACCACAAATGATGGATAACACCACTATTCCAGAAGTCTTTGAAAAAGAAGAAGAAAAACTCTTAAATGAGTTCGTTATTATTAGTGGTGTTTCAGATATTGTGTCAAGTAAAACCGAAGGGGGCGTATCTTCCGGTACGGCTCTTGAAATTTTAGTTGAACAAGATAACGAAAGATTGCTGTTCGTTGCTGAAGATATCAGAAACGCTTACTTAAAAGCGTCGGTTATGATTTTGAAACTTTATAAGCAGTTTTTAACGGGGGTTAAAGCCGTTAAGGATTTGAGCGACGATGATAAAAATCGCGTTTATTACGTTGATAAAAGCGTTATCACTGCTGACGACGTGTACCTTGATAGCGAAAATGAATTGATGTTCTCGCCAAGACAAAAAAAGGAAATCCTTATTAAACTTTATACCACGGGATTGCTTTTTGATGAGAACGGAAAACTTCCAGAAGTCGTTAAAGAAAAACTGTTAACGCTTTTAGGCTACAAGGCTTTAGATTCGTCTTCGGGGCTTTGTAAACTTCATCAAAATAAGGCGCGTGCTGAACACACCGTTATTATAAATAACGGTAGAGTGGTTGATTCCGTTGATAACCACGCAGTTCACATTGAAGAACACACCCGGTATTATTTGGGTGAGTTCGAAAATTTAACGGAAAATCAAATAAAAAATTTATTAGACCACGTTGCTTTGCATCAAAATGCTTTAAGTGTTAAAAGTTAACGCGGTGGGAGGGATTATGGAAACAGAATTGACTACGGACAACGCTACGGAAGTAGCAAACACGAATAACGGTTCGGACAAGTTCAAGGATGAAAACGCGCTTAAAAAAGCGTACGACTCTTTGCAGGCTGAATTTACCAAACGCTGTCAGCGTATTAAAGAGTTGGAGGGGGAAATTAAAAATTTGAACGAAAAATCTTCAGCCGTTGATAATAATGACTTAAAAGACGGACACGGTAAAGATACTTTTAGTTCAGACCAAAAACTTCGTATAATTAACGAGTTTTTAGACGAAGTTAAAAAAACAGGCGAAGTCCCGTCCGTTTTATCGGCGGTTGGTGCGGTGAAAACTCCGCCGTCTAAACCTAAAACCGTGGGCGACGCCACTAAACTCGTAAAAGATTTATTTTTGAAAAATTAAGGAGAATTAAAAAATTATGTTAAATCTTACTACTGCCGACAAGGCTCTTAAAGACTATTATCTTGACGCTATAAGTGAACAACTTAACACCGGCGTTAATCCTATTTTTGCACAAATCGAAAAAACAAGCGAAAACGTTTATGGTAAAACCATTAAAAAAATCGTTACTGCTGAACTTAACGGTGGTATTTCTGCCGGTACTGAATCGGGTGACTTACCGTCTGCTAAAAACACCGACTATAAAGAATTCGTTTTAGAACTTAAAAACCTTTACGGTACGATTGAAATTTCCGATAAGGCTATTCGCGCGTCGGGCGATAATCAAGGCGCTGTAGTTAACCTTTTAAATGCTGAAATGGAAGCGCTTGTTAAAGCCTCGAAAGAAAACCTTTCAAGAATGATGTTCGGCGACGGAACTGGCTCGCTTGGTGTTTGTTTCCTTAACGTGTATGAGGGTAAAAACCATATCACTATGAACGGCGTTTTACGCTTAAAGCCTGGTTTTTATTATGATATTTACGACACTAAAGGTGATATTGTTTTTAGCGAACTTAAAGTCGTTAGTGTTTATAATAATGGGGCTTACGTTGAAAGCGATGTCGATTTTTCAACTTTAAGTAGCAACACTTATTACATTTCACTTCACGGGTCAAAAGGTAATGAAATTACCGGCTTAAAGGCGTTATTTAGCGAATCTGAAACCCTTTACGGCTTAAATCGTAGCGAAAACGCTTGGCTTAACCCTTATAAAATGACTATGAGTGGTCCACTTTCTAAAGATGAGTTCGATTTAGTTATCGACGAAGTTGAAAGCCGTGGCGGTGAACAAATTGATTTCTTCGTTTGTTCAAGAAAAATTAGAACTATCGTTAAAAAGATGCTTATTGAAAACGACGCTCAACTTGAACCTGTCGTTTTAGAAAACGGTTATAAAACTTTTGCTTATAACGGTATCCCTTTTATTCTTGACGATAACTGCTCCAACGACCTTTTCTTAATCAACACCAAGCATCTTAAGTTATATCAACTTTGCGATTGGGAATGGCTTGAATCGGAAGACGGAAAAATTCTTCACCAAGTTCCTGGTAAGGCGGCGTATAGCGCTACTTTAGTTAAATATTGCGAACTCCTTTGCGACAAGCCGTCTACTATGGGTATTATCGAAAATATAGGCTAAGATAGGTGGCTTATGACTGTTAAAGATATTATTGAAACTTCCGCCGTTTTTTTAGGCAGGGAAGATATTATTTCTTACCTTAAAGGTGATGATATCTCTTTATCTAATGAGGATGCGGAAAAAGAAATTTCTATTTTGGTGCGTTGCGTTAATATCGTTTTGAACGAATTGGCTACGGAATTCGTGCCTCTTAAAACCACCGAAACCGTAAGGTGTAATAACGGTCAAATTTTATATTCTTCTCTTTTACAAAGCCCACTTGAAATATTAAAAGTTTTTGACATAAACGGCAAGGAATTGGATTTTTCCTTAAATCAACTTTTTATCAAAACTAACTCTAACGCCGTTCAAGTTGAATATACTTATATTCCTTTACCGTTAAACCTTTCTTCTACTTGCGTCTATGCCGAAAACGAAGTCCCCGCAAGAATCGTTGCTTACGGCGTCGCTGAAAAGGCGTGCTTGTTTGAAGGAAAATTCGACGAAGCAGAGATTTGGGCTAAAAAGTTTAAAGAAAGTGCAAGCACTATATCTTTACCAAAAAACGCCGTTATTAAAGGTAGGAGGTGGAGATGAAGTCTCTTAAACTTTATAATCCGTCCGTTTTTTCAGCGCGTGATTTTTGGTCTTTAACAGGTCGGTCCGTTAATTTTACTGCGGGGGATTGCCTTAAAGGGTTTTCTTCCGCTAAAATTTGCGATGAGTTTGATGGCGACGATTTGTTCTACGCTAAATTTGACGGTGGCTTTATTAGAGTATTGCTTAGTGGCGAAATTTTCGTTTCTTCTATCGGCGCAACTAATTGCTTTTTATCGGTAAATTGTCTTAATTACGCTTTTACTTTGATTAAAAAGTATTCTAATAATTGTGGCTTTTATATTTCAGACGGCACTTCTGCTTTTATTTTCGACGCTGATTGTAACGAAATTAAAAGTTTTTCTATCACTTCGGATTTCGCTGTGTTTTATAAGGCAAGATTGGTTTTAATTAAAAATAGGCAAATCGTCGTTTTTAGTCCGATGCTCTTAGTTGAAGATAGTTTTGTTTTATCGCCGAATTTCGACTGTGAAAAAGCAGTTTTTGCGTGCGTTTTTTTAGATGCTATATTTATAGTTTTTAAAAAGGGTATCGTGAAAGTTAGTGAAAATATCGACAAGGAATTTTCTATTACGCGTGTTATTGACACGATTGACGTTACTGACGGTACGGTTTCTTTTAGTGGGAATTCTATAAATTTTATCGCTGACGGGATGTTTAATTCTTTTAAGGGGAATAGTATTGTAACGCATAGTTTGCCCGATGAATTTATTCCGTATTTGATTGACGGCGGGTTTGATTTTAAGTCGGTTTCTTCGCTTGATGATTACGCTTTATTTATCTATGATAACGGGGAGTTTTTGACGGCGATATCTATTAAAAATAGTAAAGAGGTGTCTTATCTAAAAAGACCTTATTACGCGTTTTTTGACACGGTGTATTTAAATAAAAAACAAGAAGTCAAATTTGAGTGGGAAAGTGTGTATACTCATTTTAATAAATCTAACATTAAAAGTCTTAAAAAAATCAAATGCGATACCACGACCCCTTGCGTTTTAACAGTTTTTAGTAGAAAATCTGCTAAAAATTATACGCTTTCTGCCGGAGAAAACTTGTTAAAAGTTGACCTAAAAGGCGATGAGTTTAAGGTTAAAATCGTTTCGTTTGACTTAAACACAGTCGTTAGTAAACTTGAATTTATTTATAGTTAGGAGGAGTTATGAATGCTAATATCACTTATACTAAACCGATAAATAAATCGGAATTAATTAATTTGTTAAAAACTATTCGCGATTACTATATTCACCATAAAGATGAATTCGTTAAGCCTAATCTTTTACCATTAGAGTTATACAGTAGAAATATGGTTATCTACTCAGACGAACAACTTCGCGAAAGGGCTAAAATAATTTTACGCGCAGGGCAGGTTACGGAAATTTTTAACAAAAAAGAAGAAATTTCTATTCTTATTGAAAAGAAAAAAGACGCAGTTTTTACGCTAAATCTTAAAAAGGAAAGCGCGATTGAAAGTTCTAATAATTTCTACCTTGAAAAGTACGATAAATATTTATCAGAGGCGCGTGCGCGTGGTACTGAGTTTAGTGAAAAAACTTCTAATAATCTTTCTTTGATTTTACAAGAAAAGCAAGAAAAAGCACTTGAAATTGAGGGTAAATACGACGAACAAATTGCCTTACTTAATTCTGAAATTGATTTGCTTAATGAAAATTATAATTCGGTTAGCGAATATTTTTTAGAAAAGCATAACGCTGAAATTGAAACGAAAACTTTTGAACTAAAAGAAAACC
>JAGCMG010000092.1 GCA_017646555.1 Clostridia bacterium
GCTAAAGGCGATTACGCTTATATGATTATTGATACCGATAACGACGTTACTGATGAAGTATTAAAAGATTTATCAGCAGTTGACGGTATGATTAAAGTTAGAAAAATCTAATAAAATTAAAAGTCCACATTGAAAGTGGACTTTTTTATTGCAATAAATATCTATTTATCACGGTATATTTTACAGTATTTTTATATTATTTGTTGTACATATGCTCATTTTTTGACATTTTAGCGTATTTTTGCTTAGTTGCCTCTCCCCCACGAATATGACGGACAGATAAGTTTTCGTGCAATATACTTTTTACGGCTAAATATAAATTTTTATCAATAACTTTAAGCCTTTTAGTAACGTCTTTATGTACGGTTGATTTACTTACTTTAAATATTTTAGCAGTTTTTCTTACGGTTGCCTTTTCGTCTACGATATATTCAGCCTCTTTAATTATTCTTTTTATTAAATATTCACGCATAGTTACCTCACTTGACATATAACTATGCGCGTTTTCGACAAATAATACTTAAATCTTTTATTTTGTTTGTAATAAGTTTATTTTTCGTGTATAATTAATTTATGAATAATTTACGAAAAGAGATTAAATCATTGCGCGACGAATTAGCAAAAACTGTCGCAAACGATTTGTCCGATAAAATATTTAATAATCTACTTACGCTTGATATTTTTGATTATCAAAATTTTTTCGTTTACAAAAGTTTTAAAAACGAAGTTTCTACTAAAAAACTTATAGATTTTTTAATTTCAAAAAATAAAACCGTGGCGT
Organism: Clostridia bacterium; assembly: GCA_017646555.1. Classification (GTDB taxonomy): domain Bacteria; phylum Bacillota; class Clostridia; order Christensenellales; family Borkfalkiaceae; genus UBA11475. The sequence goes on from JAGCMG010000092.1 coordinate 782, forward strand.
TCCCTGTAACTAATTCGCTTGATATGCTGGCAGGTAAGCCAAATTCTATTGATGAAGTTAAGTCAGCGTTTGGCATTGACGAACCAAAAGATTATTTGGTTTTAGATAATATCGACGTATGCTTTGTTCCACTTGTAGTTGCCGACGAACATAAAAACCGTCTTGGATTTGGCAAAGGCTATTACGATAGATTTTTATCTAAACACCCTTGCTTAAAAATAGGGCTTGCATACGAATTTCAAGTGGTCAATCAACTTTCCCCTAACCCGTGGGACGTTCCACTTGATATAATCGTTACCGAAAGTAGAATTATTAGATAATTTCAAGTAAAAGCCTAAAAAACTATTCACTTTTAATAAATAAGCATATTGACTTAAATATAGCCGTATGATATAATTTAAAAGCCTTTTAAGGCAACCTTTTATCAATTAGGAGCATTTATAAATGAAAACTTTAAAATTTCAAATGTTGCCAAACGAATTATGGTGGGGTGGAAGTGTTGCTTACGCCTTAAAACAACCGTTTGATTTAACAACGAATATTAAACTCAACGTTGAAGAAACGGGCGAAAATCAATCGGCACCTTTTTTCATTTCTTCTATGGGTAGATATATTTGGGACGATAGCCCTATTCGTTCAATCGAATTTAACGACGGAACGGTAACTTTAGACGGCACAAACCCAGTTCTCGTTAAAGCGGGCGATTGCCTAAAAGACGCGTATTTTGATGCAATGCGCAATCATTTCCCGTTTGAAGATAAAGAACTACCTGAAATATTCTTCCGTACGGCGCAATACAATACCTGGATGGAATTTACCTATTACCCGACACAACAATCGGTACTTAATTACGCGCACGCAATCGTTGATAACGGCTATAAACCTGGTGTTTTAATGATTGACGAAGGTTGGCATATCGGCTATGGCACTTGGGAATTTGATTTTCATAAATTTCCTAACCCTAAAGCAATGGTTGACGAATTGCACGAACTCGGCTTTAAGGTAATGCTTTGGGTCGTACCGTACGTTACCCCTGACGGAAGGGATTTTTTAGACCATAAAGACAAATGGATTTGCGATATTATGGGTAAACCGTTTGAACCGCGTTTACTTCGCCAACCAAATGGTGAGGTTGCCATTTTAAAATGGTGGAACGGCTATTCTGCAGTATTAAATCTTTGTGAAGAGGCCGATAGAAAGTATTTAGATAGTAAACTTTTACATTTAATAAACGACTACGGCGTGGACGGATTTAAGTTTGACGGCGGAAACATAGCGTCTTTTTCAAAGCATTTATGGATGACCCCACCACCAGAAAAAACCGCTGAAGAATTAAATTTAGCGTGGAACGAATTTGGCGCAAAATACACCTATCACGAATATAAAGACACCTATAATAAAGGTGGAAAAGCAACTATTCAGCGTATTTGCGACCGCGCGCATAGTTGGGGTGATAACGGGTTAGGTTCGCTTATCCCGACGGCTTTAATGCAAGGGCTTTTAGGGTATCCGTATCTTTGCCCTGATATGATAGGTGGTGGCTCTTGGGCACCAACCGTTGACCCTAACTTTAAGTGCGACGAAGAATTGTTCGTTCGTATGGCGCAATGCTCGGCACTTTTCCCAATGATGCAATTTTCTTGGGCACCGTGGCGAGTTTTAAGTAAAGAATCGCAAGAACTTTGCTTAAAAGCATCAAAATTACACGATAAATTCGCATCAATTATAGTAGAACTCGTTAAAAAAGCAAGAAAAACCGGCGCGCCTATTTTACAAATGATGGAATTTTACGCACCTCATAAAGGATACGCGCGTATTACCGACCAGTTTATGCTTGGTGATAGTATTTTAGTTTGCCCAGTTATTCAAAAGGGCGTACGCGTTAGAAAAGCCGTATTACCAAGTGGTACTTGGGAATATTGCGACGGAACGATTTATCAAGGCGACACAGTGGTTGAAGTTAGCGCACCACTTGATACTTTGCCGTATTTTAGAAAAATTTAATGATAAAATATTTGCGTTTTTATAAATACTCTAATTTAACGCACAAAAAAGGCGGTCGTTTGACCGCCTTTATTTTTTATTTATAGAAAGAAAGTGCTGATATATCCGTATACCCACAAGAATATTATTGCAAGTGGTAACACGTACTTAACGTAAACTTTAAACCATTTACCTTTTGGCACAGCCAACCCTTTACCCGTATTTGCTTCCGTTAAGAAGTTATCGTAACCCCAGCCTTTATCTTTATTTAAGGTACAGAACAATAAATAGATAAGTGAGCCGATAGGTAAAATATTGTTTGAAACGATAAAGTCTTCTAAATCTAACACGCAAGAAGTTCCACCAAGTGGGGTAAAGCCTGCAAGAACGTTAAACCCTAACGCGCACGGGATTGATAAAACGATTATTAAAATAGTATCGTATATGCACGCTTGTTTTCTTGTCCAGCCGAACTTTTCCATCGTAATTGAAATTATATTTTCAAACACGGCGGTAACCGTCGACATAGCCGCGAAAATCATAAACAAGAAGAATAACGAGCCCCAAATTCTACCACCAGGCATAGCGTTAAATACGTTTGGTAACGCTTGGAATATTAAATCAGGACCCCCTTCAGGTTCAACACCGAAAGCAAAGCAAGCAGGAATTACGATAAGGCCTGCCATAAACGCAACAAAAGTGTCGAGCGCTGCGATTGAAACGCTTTCGCCAAGTAAGCGTCTATCTTTTTTAATGTACGAGCCAAAAATCGCCATTGAGCCCATACCTATTGATAAGGTAAAGAACGCTTGACCCATTGCAGCGAATAAAACTTCGCCAACTCTGCCCGAAAACTTAGAAAAATCAGGCACTAAATAGTATTTAACACCTGCGCCTGCGCCCGGTAAAGTCAATACGTATACGGCAAGAACTGCGATAATTAAAAGTAAACAAAGCATCATAATTTTATTTACTCTTTCAACGCCGTTTTTAAGACCAAACGAACATACTAAAAAACCAACTATCGTAACGCAAGCCATTACGCCGATTAGTAAGTACGGATTTGAAACCATTTCGCCAAACTGACTACCAATAGCCTCGCTTGAAAGCGTACCAGAAAAATCACCTTTTATCATTTTGACAAAATAAATAAACATCCAACCCGTTACGACGGTATAGAACATCATTAGTAAAAAGTTACCAGCCATACCGACCCAACCGAAATGGTGCCATTTTGTTTTAGGTGGTTCAAGTTCTCTAAACGATTCGGCAACGCTTTTTTGACTTGCACGCCCAACGGCAAATTCCATAGTCATAATCGGTAAGCCGAACACCACCAAAAACAATAAGTAAACAAGTATGAACGCAGCGCCACCGTATTGACCTACTATGTACGGAAAACGCCATACGTTACCAAGCCCGATTGCACAGCCTGCTGAAATTAGCACGAAACCTAATCTTGAACCAAATTTTTCTCTTTCCATTTTTTAACCTTCAATATTAACTAAAATTTTATACGCTTCTTCCGCCATTTTTTGAGCACCACCAACAGTTGGGTGTAACCAATCCGTCGTCCACTCTTTTTTAATAGCGGTAGGCTCGTTTTCATCTTGAACGACTTTATCAAAATCGATAAAACCGTCGATAATGCAATCTTCATCACCTAAATTCCTAATCCACGCGTTGAGTTTTGCGCGAATTTCTTCCCTTTCAGGCGACCAACTCTTATAATTGCCAAACGGAATAACTGTTGCAAAATATACTTTTAAGCCAAACTTTCTTGCTACTGCCACGTACTTTTTATAACCTAAAATAAGTTCTTCAGCCGTTGGAAGTGATTCAAACGGACGATATACGCTACCATCAGGGTGAATAATATCGTTTATACCGTGTAAAACGACAATTGCTTTCGCGCCTGAAACACGGCTTAAATCGCGTTCAATTCTTGTTATCCCTGCCTCGCCGTAGTGAATATTTAGCCAGTTTGAATAAGTCCTTAAAACCCTTGCACCACTTATCGCCTTTCTTACAACTGAAAAGTTATCGCCGTTTTTAACGATTATTTCTTTAAGGTGGTCAGGCCAATACTGAGCCGTAATAGAATCGCCAAAACACACTATCGCATCATTGTCTTTTGTTAAAACGTCAAGTCCGATAAGAAAATAGTTTTTAGAACAATCCCTTGATACGTATAGTGGGAAATTTTCTTTTTCAGTAAAATCGCCTTGGCAAATAAAGCCGTAAGAATATTGACCGACTTGCATTACGCCAGTCGATAAATTTGTCATCTTTTTAAAGTAAATGCTGACGGCTAAAAATTCGCCAAAGTTGACGCTATAATCAATTTCATCCGAAACGGCGTAACCGTTTTTACTCATTTTTAGTTTACTTTTTTTATTAAAAGTTACTTTTTTTATATCGCTTACGGTAGCCGTGCCGTCTGATTTTGCGATAGTAACCGAATCTAAAACGACTTTTTCGTCCGTGAAAAAGTTGCTAAATTTTAATCTTACCTTACTGCCCGTTGCAGTACACTTAATTATATATCTTAAAGTTAAATTTTTAGCGTAATCTTGCTCATGCTTTTCAGCAAAAGATTCAGAAACGCCAAAAGTTGAAACCCACTTTTTCATAGCGACCTCTTTAATATAATATAATTATTATATACTTTAAATTAAATAATTGCAATTGTTTAAAAAGACTTTATCGCATTAGCGCAAAATAAAAGCACGGAAATTACTATTTCCGTGCTTTTTTTAACGATATAAATCAGTTTTTTGGTTAACTATAACTTTTGGTGGTTTTTCTTCCTTTAACGCCATTAAATATTTAGCGTAATCAGCATCCGATAAAACCGTTGGTTTGTTTTTGCGTTTTTTCTTCTTTTTAGCCATAAAAACCTCTCTTATTAGAATACTTTTATTATGGCTAAATTAAATTTTTTTATACTAATTTTCTATCTTGAAATTTTTCACCGATAAAAACGCTTTGTCTTTAGAAAAATCTTTCTTTATATCAACTTCACCACCAAGGCTTTCAATCGCGCATTTAAGTTCTTGATAGTCGGCGTAGTCGATTTTATCGCTACTTATTGCCAAAGTTAAAACTTCAATTGCGCGTTCGTCACCGTAGCGCGATAAGTAACTTGCGTAAATCATCATTTTATCGGGGTTAGCGTTAAACTCATCAATTAAAATCTTGAACGCTCTTTCGTCGTCTTTTACATATGATAAAATTTCGACTAAATTGATTTTACGGTCAAGTTTCGCAATACCGTATGCGTTCAAAACGCGCTCTTTAACCATTTCAGCGTTAGAAATAAGCGCTTCGGTAGAAAGTTCAACAACCGACGAATAGGTAGAATTTAATATAAAATCTAAATACTTATCAAGATAGTTTTTTGAGCCTTTATCGTTAAGCAAATTGATTGCGTATGAAATTTTTTCTTCGTCGTTTTCATTTAAAAGACCAGCGATAATTTCTTCCCCGCCCTCTTTTTCGGCAAGCGATTCGCATAAATATGCGCTTGGCGCAATACCGCTATTTAAGTGCTCAATTAACGCTAATGCAAGTTCGTCAGCCGAAAACGAATCGTAATACTTAACGGGCGATAAGCCGTCTAACTCAGAAAACGTCGTATTTGCAAATGCTGTAAAAATGAGTTCGATATTTTCTTCAATTTCTTCAGCCGTTAAATTTACGGCGTTCTTTTTTACGTATTCGGTTGCAAATTGTTGAAACAATTTATCAGTATCAATAATTTTAATCATTATTTTCACCTTGTAATTCTTTATCTATTTTAGTTAAATAACCCTTTAATAAGTCTTCTTTAACCTTAAAAAGTTTAACGACGTTTTTAAGTTCCGAAACGGTTTTTAATTTTGATTTAATGGTTATTACTGCCGATAAATACGGCCCGTCCATCTCTTTTAATAGGTCTTTATTTATTACGCTTAATTTTTCTGCTGACTTTTTTACTTTAGAAAAATCGTCAACCCCAACGGGCGCTAAAATGGAAACGCAACCTGCGTATGAATATAAAATTTTATCATCAACTTCTTGATTTAAGGGGCAAAGCGTCGATTTTGAATAGACGTTACCAACCACCATACCGACAGGCCTTGAATAACCGTCTATCGTTAAAACGGTTAAAATAACCCTTTTAATATAATCGCTAATAGAAACTTCTAAAAGCAAATCAACGACTTTATCTTTTGCCCACTTTAACCCCGAACTAGCCAAAATATATACTGCCGTTTTTGCCGTTTCGCTATCGCCGTACCAAATTGCCCAGTCGATAACCTTTCTAAATTCTTTCTTTTTGAGTAAGTTTTTAAGCGAAGAAGTCGGCGCAAGCGACGCGTCTTTAAGCGTTTTTCTATTTAATTTACACTCATCTTCCGGTAGTTGAATAAAATATTTTAAGTTATTCTTTTTGCCAAACAAACCGCGTTCAATGGCTAAATCGGTAACTCTAATATATTGTTCTATAACCACGTCCCCACCCTTTAAGGTTACGGCCTCAAAGAATTTATCACGCGCGCGATTTAATTCGCCAAGATTATATAAAGCGACTGCCGTTAAATATTTAATATTTATATCGAACGGTTTTTCTTCTTCAATCTTATTAAAATATTTAAGAGCAGAAAGATGTTCGCCCTGCTCACACGACGCCATAGCAAGTTTTAATAAATCGTTATAGTCGGTTGCCGTAAGTTTAATAGCCCTATCGTAATATTTACGGCTATTAACTAAATCGTCTTTGACGTAATACATACTTGAAAGATTACAAAGCGCCAAAATATTTTCCCCGTTTTCGCGAACGGCGTTTAAGGAATATTCTATTGCTTTATCGGTATCGCCTTTAAGAAATGTTACGACCGATAGTTCGGCTTGCGCTTCGGAATAAAAGCGTGAGCCTTTAGGCACGCTTTCATATTTTGAAATCGCCTCATCAATTTCGCCCACTAAAAAATCTTCTTTAGCGTCGTCTAATAGGCTTGTGTAATCTGCTTTTTCTGGTGGATATACTATTTTGTATTCACCTTTAGTTTCCCCTTGCGAAGCAAAATATTCCACCACTTCTTCATCAAGTTCATCAGGGTCTAACGCGCCACCGATTAAAAAAGCGTTGTTTAGATAGTAGTTTGATACTCTAACGTTTCCAAGTAGAAAATACGCGTTGCCTAAACCGTTGTAGGCTTGTTTTTTTTCGTCCTTTTCCTTTGCCTTGTCTAAATATTTATACCAGTATTTTGCCGAATAATCGCTACAATCAGCAAAGCGATAAAGTTCGGCAAGTTTTTTGTAAACTTCTTTGTCTTTTATATTTAAAAGCGCCGATTGCCATAACGATATGCGCGAAAAAAGATTGCCGGACGATTTTAATTTTTCGTCCGTGCGCAAAAAGTAGTTATAATCTTTTTTTATCTCATAAATTTTCGCCATTTTATAAACCTAAAAGTTTATCTATATCGTCCTTATTAAACTTGTAATCGGTTTCGCAAAATTGACAGTTTACTTCAACCGTACCACGCTCGTTTAATATAGAATAAAGTTCGTCTTTACCCATAGAAATTAAAAGTTTTTCTATGTAATCACGACTGCATAAGCATTTATATTCAGGGAAAGTTTCAACGTAGTCATAGTCGCCAAAGAAATAATCAGCCACCCCGTCTATGCCCTTTTCTTCGATAAGCGTTGAAATATTGCCCATACGCATAATGGTATCTTCTGCCATAAAAAGAGCCTCATCCGACGCGCCAGGAAGCGCTTGAATTACAACCCCACCTGCACCTACGCAAGTGCCGTCCGTACCGATTTTAACACCAAGCGCCATAGCAGTAGGCATTTGTTCGCTATAAGTAAAATACGCCGTAAAGTCTTCGGCAATTTCGCCAGTTATTAAATTTGCCGTGCCAGAATACGGCTCTTTAAGTCCCATACTTTTTACGACGGTTATTCTACCGTTTTTACCTACGCAACCACCGACGTCTAAGTGTCCGTTTTCTTTTATAGGAAGTTCTGCGTAAGGGTTTTCGATATAACCACGCATTTTAAGGTCTGAATTACCACAAACGACTATTTCACCACCAACGCCGTCGCCCTTAATCGTTACCGAAAGTTTATCAGACGCATTCTTTAAGGTTGATGCCATAAAGGTAGTAACGGTCATAGTTCTACCAAGCGCTGCTGCCGATAACGGCGAAAGTTTATGGATTTTTATTGCGTCGTTCACCATATCGGTCGTGTCCAAAATGGCAAGCGAAAGTTGTTTGTCGTAAATTAAAGTTTTTAAAATCTTATTCATAGTATCCCAAAATTATTTTTTGCAAATAAAAGTAATTCTTTCAGCGTTTTCGGTCATTTTTTTGCCGAACCCACTTTTTATAGTTATTTTTTTAAATCCTGCGCTTTTTAGCGCTTGTAATATATCGCTAATTTTATGCGCGTATTGCAAATGCTCTTCCGTTAATTTTTCGTATTTTCCGTCCTTATCCACAACGAAAAAGGTTAAGTCCATATAAACCTTATCGCCGACTAATTCGTTGTTCCAAATATATGAAACTTCGTCGCTAATAAAGGTAAAAGTATTGTTTTTGACGATATTTTTAAGTTTATATTCGCTTGAAATATCAAAAACGAAAAGCCCACCGTCCGTTAGCGCGTCGTACGCTTTGCCGAAAAATTTAAGGGCGTTCTTCTTGTTTAAATAATTTACTACGTCGTTAACTGCCGTGATAAACCCTAAATTTGAAAACCCACAAAAATCTTCTGCGCTCATTAAATAGTACGGTATTTTACCATTTGATAGCGAAAAGGCTTCTGAAAGCATTTCTTTAGAAATATCTATTCCCGAAACGCTATACCCTTTATCAAACAAAGCACGCGTTATTATGCCCGTACCACAACCGACGTCTACACCAATATCATTAGGCGCGTCTTTGATTTTATCTAAGATAAATTCCGACCATTTTTGATAGTTTGCGTCTTTTTGCAAAAATTCGTAATAAACGGCCATTACGGAATATGAATTATAACTAATATTATTTTTTCTTCTTCTTTTTCTTTTTTACTTTTTTGCCTTCAAGTTCAAGCCTTGTCATTTCTAAAAGTTCTTCTTCTGCCGTATTAGAAACAGCGTTTTCTTCCATAATCTTTCTAACTTCAACGTACTGCTCATCATTTATGTGTTCAGCAACGTACTGTTCGTGGTCTTTAACCATAACTTCTTTTTGTTCTTGAAGTTTATATAAGTCAGCGCGCCTAAACCCTTCGGTAAGAGGTGTTATTTCAATATCGTCGTCGATAGGTTTTATCGGGCGCGAAGAAAGTAAAGAAGTCGCTTTTGCACGCTTGTATTTTTCAAGTTCTTCTTCATTGATTGCCTTTTGCTTTTCAAAAATACCACGATTTTGATTTTCCTTAGGAAGATGAATATTAATGTGTTTGTCGAATACCCAATGGCTATAAACCGTCCATAAAAGCATAGCGAACGAAAAACCGAAAAGAACTATTAAAAATAAACCGATATAGGTTATAAAACTGCCAAGTAAAAACACGATAAACGGCAACGCACAGAGCGCAACCATAACGATATTTATCGGGAATAAACCTACCGTAAATAAAAGCGCGTTTTTAAGTAAATGTCTAAACTTCATTTCATAGTTTATCGCCATTGAAAGCATAAATAACGCCATTATCGATATGAAAATGATATATGCGTAAATGAAAACTTGTGATACTACGAATAACCACTCTAATTTTGATGCAGTTACTTGAAGTAAAAGTGAATAGTCAAGTAAAATTATGCCAAGCAATAAAAATATAGAATAAAGCGCAGATATAGCAAGACAGATTAAATAATTTTTCTTAACGCCCTTGAAAAAATCGTTTGCAACGAATACCCCTTCACCCCAAGCGACGTTTCTTATAACGTACATACCACCTGATAAACCGATTGCGCCTAAAAACATAGTAATCGGTAAAAACCTTAAGTATTGCGCATCAACTGAAAGTTTTAAGTTTTCCGCCGTGCCGACGAATTCAGGAACTGCTGGATAACCAACGCCAAAACTTTGGTTAAACGCTTCAAGTTGACCCATAGTTGATGATACTGCCATTTTAATTAATAACAACGCAAACACGCCCAAAAAAGTTAAAAGTATTAAACTATTAAGCCCACAAAGTTTACCAAAATTGCCTTTTAAAGCATCGAAAAACTGTTCTTTACGGTTGGTAGGCAAAGTGCTTTTAGCATATTCTTCCGCCTTTTCTTTCGCTATTGCAAGGTTGGCAAAAAAGCCTTTTTTCTTAGCCATAAAATCTCCAAAATTACGCCGTTTTGAAATTAAAAACGCTTAACGGCGCATAAAATTATAATACAACAATTATCGGATTTTTTCAACTGAATACGGCACTATTTTGTCTTTTTAGTGGATTTTTTTTATTTTTAATAAAAATGCCTTTTATTACAAGTTATTTTTTTAACGAATCGTTCAATTTAGTTGAAAAAATTTCCCCGTGGTAGTATAATGATTAAAAGTTATGGAAGAAATTATAAAGAAAAACATAAACGCCGTATTTTCCGAAATAAAAAACGGCAATAATTTTGGCGAAGAAATCACGGTTGTCGGCGCGTCTAAATTCGTTGAAGACAACGTTATTCGTTTAGCCCTTAAAAACGGGCTTAAAATTTTAGGCGATAATAAGGTTCAAGAGTTTCGTGATAAGACTTCGCTAATTGACGGCGCTGAATACCATTTTATAGGTAGACTTCAAACTAATAAAGTCAAGTATCTTATCGGTAAAGTTTCGCTTATTCAATCGGTTGACTCTATCCGTTTAGCAAGTGAAATTTCAAGGCTTTCGACTAAAAATAACGTTACGACCAACGTTTTACTTGAAGTCAACCCTTTTAAAGAAGAAAGCAAAGGCGGATTTTTACTTGATGAAGTTGAGTTAGCGATTAAAGAAATTGCCGATATGCCGAACGTTACCGTTAAAGGTTTAATGGCTATGCTACCAGACACCGATAACGAAGATTTATTAGTGGCGCTTTGCGACAAAACGCGCGCTTTATACGATAAATTAAAAAACGACGGTTACCCTTTCACTTATCTATCAATGGGTATGTCGGGCGATTACAAACTCACGATTAAACACGGCGCAAATATGATTCGTTTAGGAACGATTTTATTTGGTGCACGCGATTACACAAAATAATTATTTGGAGTAAATTATGGGATTTTTTGATATTTGGAATAAAAAAGAAAAAGAAGAAAATGAGCCTAACTTAAACTTCAACGAACTTTCACGCGAAAGTGCAGGCGCGCCCGTTCAAAACGGAGCAGTCAATGTTTATAGCCCAAAAGGCTACGGCGACGTAGAAAATATAATTGATGCTTTAAAGCGTGGTGAACAAGCGTTAGTTCATTTAGAAATGCTTAAAACCTCTACCTTAATTAGAGTAATCGACATTTTATCAGGTGCAGTTTACGCTATCGGTGGTGGTATTTGTGAAGTGGGTAAAAACATCTATCTTTTAACCCCAACCCCCGTTAAAACAAATGGCTAAAATTTAATAATGGTCAATTTTAACTAAAAACGGTAGCGTCAAACGCTACCGTTTTCGTTTTTTATCAATAAAATAACGCCAAAGCAAATTTTAACTTTGGCGTTGTTTTTATTATCTTATATCACTATTTTTTGAGTTGCGCTGTTATTATTTGCAGTATTTTCATAAGAAGTAACTTTTGCTAAATAATCAGCGTAAACACTTGAGCCGTTAGTGTAAATTAAATTAGAGTTAAAGTTTGCGCTCAATAATTCAGAACCAACTTCAAAAGTAGAAATTTTTCCGATATTTAAATATGCGCAATAAAGAGTGCCGTTAACGAACATATACGCGTTGCCGTCGGTTACTAAAATTGCAACCTTTAAGGTAGTAGGCGTGTCACTTGACAATGTTACGCTACCCGTTCCCGAAACGTACGAAATACGATACTTAAACACGTTACTACCGTTTTCTTCTTCGTGGATTAAAAAGCGCGTATTAGGATTATCGTTAAAGTTGAAAGTTAAATGCGCGTTGTTTGAATACGAATTGATGGTAATAGAAGTTTCAAACATAAAGTTTTCAGTTTTACCAATCCCGCGTGATAAATCAAAATTATCCGTACCGTTTACCGTATTAAAGGACGCCATATACGAAACGCTTTGGTCAATATCGGTAAATTCCGAAGTTGCGGTAGAATTTATAGCCTCGTACTCTTTAATAGCGTCAGCAAAAGCGCTTGTCCCTGCTGAGCCGTATTCGCAAATTTTAGTTTCCGTGAACACACCCGACATATTTTCTGCGCCATAGTAGAAATTCTTAATTTCAATATTAAGGTAAGCGCATTTTAATATGCCGTCAGCGAATAAATATGCGTTGCCGTCGGTTACTACTAC
>JAGCMG010000093.1 GCA_017646555.1 Clostridia bacterium
ATAAGACGCGAATAACTATCTGCAATAGCGTTGTTCATAACGTCTTCATAAACGCCTGCTTTAAGGAAAAAACCACGGATTTTAGCAAGTGAAATTTCATCTTCAATCACGATAGAAACTTTTAAACAATCTTCCTTTTCGCCACGGTTAACAGCCAAAATTCTATGGCTTGGAATAGACGCGACCTTTTCGGTATACGCTTTATACATATCGTAAGTTTTAGCGTTTTCGCTTTCTTCGTCAAGTTTAGTTTCTAAAACAGCTTCGGCTGTTAAAAGTTCACGAAGAACTTTTCTTAAATTAGCGTCGTCAGAAATTCTTTCAGCAACGATATCTGACGCACCAGCGATTGCTTCTTCAACGGTGTTAACGCCATTTTCTTCATTGATATAGTCTTTAGCAAGAACGGTTAAATCACCACTTTCTTTATCAGCCATAATGATATCGGCAAGAGGTTCTAAGCCCTTAGCAATAGCAACGCTTGCACGAGTTTTTCTCTTTTGTTTGTACGGACGATAAATATCTTCAACTTCCGTCATAGTTTTAGCGTTTTCAAGCGAAACGGCAAGTTCGTCAGTCCATTTGCCTTGTTCGGTAATAGAAGAAGTAACTTCTTCCTTTCTTTTAACAAGGTTTTGAAGATATTTATATCTATCGGCAAATTCCCTTAAAACTTGGTCGTCACAAGTGCCGTGCATTTCTTTACGATATCTTGCGATAAACGGTATAGTATTGCCTTCTTCAAGTAAGTCGATAATGTTTTTCGAATAATCTTCACGAATAGAAAATTCTTCCGATAAAACTTTTGAAAATTCCATTTTAATGTACTCCGTCAAAAAAATATATTATATACATATAATATATCATATAAATAAAAAAAGGTCAATGCCTATACCAACATTGACTTAACTTTTTTAATTATTTTTGCTTTATTAAAAAGCACTTTCTACAATTTTTTCATACACCTTTCCGCTATCGAAAATCACGTACGCATAACTAGGAATATATGCCGATAAAGCGCCGGGGTTTATCAAGGTAACGCCACCCTCTTTGGTCACGTTTGACTGATGCGTATGCCCGTAAAACACTACCTTTGCACCAATTTCACACGCTTTATAATAAAGGTTTATAAGCCCGCTTTTTACACCGTAATCGTGCCCGTGGGTAAGCATTATTTTAACGCCTTCTATCTCTAAAATTTTATCGCCGTGCCCGCCGTCGCAATTACCTAAAACCGCCACCACTTTTTGTGGGTATTTTAAAGATAGTTCCCTAACGTCGTTAAACCCGTCACCTAAAAAGAAAAGGTAATCCGTTTCGGGCAAAATGCTTTCTATAAGTTTTAAATTAGCACGCCTACCGTGAGTGTCTGAAATAACTATTGCCGTCTTCATTTATAAATACTGTTTAATTTTTTTAATCGCCCTTGCCCTATGAGAAACTTCATTTTTCTCTTCAGGGGTTGCAAGTCCAAAACATTTATTGATATCTTCACTATAAAAAATAACGTCGTAACCAAAGCCGTTGTTACCTTGTACTTGGTGTAAAATAGTGCCGTACGTTTTGCCTTCAACACCAATTACAGTACCATCCGGTTTATATAAAACTAACGCGCAAGTAAAGTTAGCCTTTCTATTAGTTTCGCCTTCTAAAAGTGCTAACACCTTTTTATTATTTTCATCATCCCCTAATCCTGAAAACCTTGCCGAATACACCCCAGGCGCACCGCCAAGCGCATCAACACAAAGCCCGCTATCATCCGCAAGAACGGGTAAATTACAAATTTGGCTTATAGTTTTTGCCTTAATTAAAGCGTTATCAAAAAAAGTTTCGCCCGTTTCATCAGGGTCTACATCTATTCCTAAATCAGTATAAGGAATAATTTCATAATTATTAAAAATTTCGGTAAATTCCCTAATTTTACCTTTATTTTTACTTGCTAAAACCAACTTTTCTTTAGCCATTTTTTCTCCTTAATTCATAAACGTAGTCGGAAAGAATAACAAATTTTTCCGCCGATAAGGTTTCCCCGCGGGCAAGTAAATCAATATCACAACTAGTTAAAATATCTTCCGCTTGCGCCCTTGCTATTTTTAACGAATTCATCAAGTTATTACAAAGTGTTTTGCGCCTATTACCAAAAGCAATTTTAACCATTTCACGATAGGTTTCAACCGATTTAAGTTTAAATTTATCCCTATTTAAAACTATTTTCACCACCGCTGAATCAACTGATGGTGGCGGTAAAAACTGTTCCCTACCGATATGCTTTATCAAATAAGCGTCACCTACTAAATTTATCATAGCGGTAATCGCGCCGTAATCAGCCGTATTTTCCTTTGCAGAAAGTCTTAAAGCAACTTCCTTTTGCACGGTTACTACAAGCCCTTTAACGTACTTTGATTCTTCTAAAAACTTCATCAAAATAGGCGTTGTAATATAGTATGGTAAGTTTGCAACAACGTAATACCCAGCGCTAAAATTCTTTTCAATTTCGGCGATATTTTGTTTCATAATGTCTTCAAAAACAATTTCAACGTTGTCAAAATCGGAAAGCATTTCGTCTAAAATACCGGTAAGTTTAGTATCTATTTCATAACCGATAACTTTGCCGGCGTGCTTTGCAATCGCACGGGTTAAAGTGCCTGCGCCACAACCAATTTCAATAACGGTATCTTCTTTAGTAATCCCTGCGGAAGTCACTATATCATCAAGCAAAAATTCGTCGGTTAAAAAGTTTTGACCGTATGCTTTTTTGAAGTAAAACCCGTGTTTTTGTAAAATTCTTTTAATATCCATAGCGTAAAAAAACTACCTTGTAAATAATTGACGGCGAAGGTTTATATCGCCAAAACCGTTCTTAAAAATTCGGTTTAATTTTTTTAAATAAATCTAAAGTGTTTTGCCTAATTTTTTGGCAAACCAATTCTAATGGTTCGCCCTTAATTTCCGCAATCTTTTTAGCCACGAATTCAACGTTTTTAGGCTCGTTCACAGTGCCCCTAAACGGAACGGGTGCAAGATAAGGGCTATCCGTTTCGGTTAAAATTCTATCAAGCGGTAAATAGGCGCACACTTCCGGCAACGCCCTTGCGTTTTTAAACGTTAACGTGCCCGAAAATGAAATATAAAAACCCATATCTAATAAAATTTTCGCCGTTTCTACCGAACCGCTATAACAATGCATAATAGCACCGTTTGATATAAGATTTTTATTTGCTTTTAAAAT
>JAGCMG010000094.1 GCA_017646555.1 Clostridia bacterium
ACCTTTTACGCCGATAAAAAGTTTTACGATTTAATCGTTTGTGAGCCGATAAAAGACGGTGAAAAAATAGTTTATTCAAACGACGAACTCTTATTCGGCAAACAAAATTTAGACGAATTGCCATGTGGCTTTATTAAGAAGATAGAAAAAGACTTATTCGACTTAAATGAAAGATTAACGCGTGATTTGAGTGAAAAAACGCGCAACGAATTCATTTGTGAAATTGAAAAATTAACAAAAATTTTAAACGGAAAAAATTAAAATGAAATTTAACGAATTTTACAAAAAAATTGATGAGATTGCACCTTTTTCGTTATCGAAAGCAATGATGGAAAAAGGTTCGCACGATAATAGTGGGGTAATATTAAAATTCCACGACGAAGTGAATAAGGTTTTATTCACGCTCGACTTAACAGTAAGCGCCGTATTAAAGGCTGTAAAATGTGGTGCAGACACTATCGTAACGCATCACCCTGCTATTTTTTATCCTATTTCAAAAATGGAAATCGACGGTGAAAACTCAGCGCTTGCAAACGCTTGTTTTTATACTCTTAACGTTATTTCTACACACCTTAATTTAGATATAGCAAAAGACGGTATAGACGATTCGCTTGCTACTGCGCTTGGCGCGAATGATATTAAAATCATAGAGTACGTTACTGAAGATAACGGTTACGGCAGAGAATTTAAGGTGGAAAAATGCACTTTAAGTGAGTTCGCCGAAAACGCTAAAAAAGAGTTATCGTTAGTTAACGTATCGGTTTTTGGGAAACCTGAAAAAATCATTAAAAAAGTAGCGTCGTTTTGCGGTGGTGGTAGTTCGCACGCTTTAAAATATCAAGGAAACGCCGATTTAATAGTAACTTCGGATATGCCACATCATATAATTACGGCGTTAACCGAATCGGGCAAAGCAGTTATGCTTATAACGCATTATTCGGCTGAAGTTTACGGTTTTAAAAAGTTTGCAAAAAAATGCCAATCTTTTATAGAAACGGCGTTTTACGACAATAAAAATTTATACTAAAATAAACATAGTTTTAAGGAGCAATTATGAGTAAAAAATTATTAGCTTATCAAGAAACGGACAAAAAGTTAAAGGAAATTGAAAACACTCTCAACGCAAGTGAAGAAAAAAAGCAAATGTTCATTGCCTACAAGTACATTTCGGGTGTATCGGAAGTTATTGCTAAACTTGATAAAACGGCAGAAGATTTACTTAACAAGTTCAACTTTGCCATCTCAAAGCAAAACGAATTAAGCGAAGAACTTAAAGAAATCACTTCTGAACTTGACGAAGTTCGTGACGAAAACGAAGCAAACTATATGCTCAAAAAAGTTGACGAACTTTTATCGGCATTAAAGTCGCTTGAAGCCAATATCGAAAAAATTAACGAATCAATGGCGCAAGTAAAGAGTGAGTATGGCGCTATTCGTGCAAAGACCAAACAAGCGCAAGACCAATATAAAGAATACGCTGAAAAGTTCAAGGCTCTTCAAGACGGCGTTGCTAACGAAATTAAAGCAATCAACGCTGAACTTGCTAAACTTAAAAAGGACATTAAGCCTGAACTTATGCAAAAATACGACGCTAAGAGAAAAGATAAAATTTTCCCTGTTTTATTTGCGTTATCTGGCGATAAGTGTGGTAGTTGTGGTATGGCTCTTTCAATGAAAGATATTAGTGAACTTGAAAGTGGTGAAGTAGTTGAGTGCGATAACTGTCGCGCGTTGGTTTATAAGGCTTAAACCAAAAAATTATGCTAAATAAAGAAACTAAATTAAATATTTTAGGGCACGCTTTACTTATTTTTGCAACGCTTATATGGGGTACGTCGTTCTTCGTACTAAAAAACACGCTTGAAACTTTGCCCGTAATGTTCGTTTTGTGCGTTAGGTTTTTAACTGCGTCTTTAATTTTGTTTTTAATCTTTATGAAAAGGTTTAAAAACATTGATAAGGGAACGATTTTTACAGGTCTTATATTAGGAGCTGTGCTTGCAACTGCGTATCTATTACAAACCTACGGCTTAAAAGGCGTTTCGCCTGGTGAAAATGCGTTTTTAACTTCCACTTACGTTGTTATGACGCCGTTTGCGTGTTGGATATTCTTTAGAAAAAAACCCGATATTTTTAGTATATCAGCGGGAATTATTTGTTTAATCGGCGTTGCGTTTATAGCGTGTATTGGCGCTGGTGGTATTTCTATCGGGTTAGGGCAAACCTTAACCTTAATGGGCGCGATATTTTACTGCGCGCAAATCATCATTATTTCGGTGTTTTCAAAAGATAAAGACCCGTTAGTGATATTATGTATTCAACTTGCAGTCGTTGGATTTACCTGTTTAGTCGGTACGTTATTATTCGAAATCGGTAAAACACCTATTCCTATAAAAGATACGACTACCGTTATTAAACTCATATACCTTTGTATTTTTTGTACGCTTATAGCGCAAGGCTCGCAAATAGTGGGGCAAAGATTTGTTGAAACTTCTAAAGCGTCGCTTATACTTTCGCTTGAATCGGTGTGTGGGTTGTTCTTTTCGGCACTTTTCGGCGCAGAAGATTTTACTACCTATTCGATAATCGGTTTTATACTCGTTTTCATAGCGATAATCGTTAGCGAAACTAAGTTAGAATTTATAACAAAACACTTCAAAAATAAAAAAATTGAAAAAGGAAACGAAAATGGTTAAACATATTGTTTGTTTTAAACTTAAAGACGGCGAAAGTGCTTTAAAGGCTAAGGAAGTTTTACTTTCTATGCAAGGCAAAGTTCCTACTGCAAAAAGCATTTCGGTTAATATCGACGAATTAAAATCAGCAAGAAGTTTCGATATTATTTTAGAAGTTTTATTAGATGATTTTAAAGCACTTGACGAATATCAAGTAGACCCGTACCATTGTGAAGTGGTTAAAACTCATATGCACGCCGTTATGGAAAAATCTATCGCGCTTGATTTTACGGTGTAACAAAGAAATAAACTATGAAAAATTATCAAAAGATTAAGATTAATCCTAAAGGGTGGCTTAAAGACCAACTTTTGATTCAATTAAAAGGCTTATCGGGTAATTTAGATAAAGTTTGGCCGGATGTAAAGGATAGCGCGTGGATAGGTGGCGAAAGAGAAGGCTGGGAAAGGCTTCCTTACTGGCTTGACGGTGTTATTCCACTTGCTTACCTTTTAGATGATAAGGATTTAAAAGCACGCGTTCAAAAATATATTAAAGTCATTTGTGAAAAGCAATCCAACGACGGTTGGATTTGTCCTTGTGAAATTGACAATATTAAAAATTACGATTTGTGGGCACTTTTTTTGATAGGAAAGGTGTTTACGGTATATCTTGAACACGAATACGATAAGGCAGTTTATTCGGCGCTTTATAAGGCTATGTTCTGGCTCTATCAAAACTTAAAAGACGGCACGATTAAACTTTTAGAGTGGGCCAAAGAACGCTGGTACGAATGTTTAATTCCACTAAAATATTTATACGAAACTAAAAAAGAAGACTGGATTATAGAACTTGTTGGCATTTTGAAAAAACAAGGTCGTGATTTTTTCTCAATAAAGAACGACTGGGTACGCCCACTTAACAAATGGGAATGGACCACGCACGTCGTTAACCTTTCAATGATGATTAAATACGAGCCGTTATATAAGTTCTTTACGGGCGAAAAACTCAACGGCGACGCGCATAAACTTTACGATTTTGTAACTAAGTATAACGGCACGGCAGTTGGTGCTTTTACGGGAGATGAGTGCTTAGGTGGTATCGCAAATAACCGTGGTACTGAACTTTGTTCGGTGGTTGAACTTATGTATTCAGCAGAGGTTTTGTTTAACTTAACTGGTGACTTTTCTTGGGTTGATTTACTTGAAAAATTAGCGTTTAACGCATTGCCTGCGACAATTTCCGACGATATGTGGACGCACCAATACGTGCAACAAGTCAATCAAATCGCCTGCCAAAAATTCCCTGGAAAGTCGTTTTTTGGCACGAATAACGAAGAAGCGCATCTTTTTGGTTTAGAACCTCATTTTGGTTGCTGTACCTCTAATTTTAGTCAAGGATGGCCTAAATTCATTGAGAACGTATGCGTGAAATCGCGCCACGAAATAGTTTTTGCTATGCCTTTACCGTTTGAAGCAACGACTGTTATTAACGGTAAAACGGTGGATTTATCGGTTAAAACGAATTATCCGTTTGAGAACACGGTTAACTATACTGTTTCGTCTAAAACGGCTAATAAATTTAAGGTCGTAATAAGAGTTCCTAAAAACGCTTACGGCTATATTTTAAACGGCGAAAAAAAGACGGGTAAAAAGATAGTTATCGATAAAGTTTTTGTAGGGGAAGAAAATATCGCGATAGAATTTTTATTTAACGCAAAATTAGTTTCTCGCCCGTGTAACTTAAAGGTTTTAGAATACGGCTCGTTAGTGTTTTCTCTGCCACTTAAAGCCGATTATAAAATGCACGAATACACGCGTGATGGCGTTGAAAGAAAATTCCCTTACTGCGATTACGAACTGTCTACAAAAGACGATTTTAATTATGGTTTTTGTGGCAACGACTTTACGGTAGAAAGGGACACGGGCGATAAATATCCGTTCTCGTCAAAAAATCCACGCATTAAAATTAAGGCTAAAATGGCAAAAGTTAAATGGGATTTAGCCGACGGCTACGAAACGGTTGCAAATTATAAGCCAGTTTCAAATAAGGCGATAAGTGAAAAAGAAGAAAAAACGCTTATTCCGTACGGCTCGGCAAAACTTCGTATGACTGAAATGCCTATTATAAAAAATTAAAAAAAATAAAAAACGCAAGGGTACGGTGTGGTACTTTTGCGTTTTTTGGTTTATAAATAGTTTTTAAAACTTTCTACGGAATTATTTTCAATTTTTAATAGTTCTTCTAAAAAGAGTGATGCCGTAGGGTGTAAGTCGTTATGATTTTTAATACGCATAAGTTCATTAATGCCACTTGTTGCGCCTTTAATCATCATATCGGCAACTTTATTGTTGCTTGCGCCCGTTAAAGTTTTCATTTTGATAGCGCTCCATAGCATTGCTTTTTTCATACCACTAACGTCTTTTCTTATAACAGCGTTATCATCCATAAATTCAGAAAGCCTAGAAATAAAATCGTCGTACAAATCTTGTTGATAGTAAAGTTCGTTTTTAATAGACGAGTCTTCAACTTCTGGCAAAAGGTCGTTAATAGATTGCAAAGCAATATGCGCGTTTTGAAACATTTCATTTAAAATCCCAGGGTTTAATTTTTCTTTTTTCACGGGTGCTTTTTTACTTGAAGAACAAGTTTTTGGTTTTTCAATAGTTTTAGCGGTAGGCTTTTTAACCGCTTGGTTGTCGTCTTTTTTTAATTTGGTTGTTTGATTTTCACTCATAGAACGCTCCTAAATGATTTATATTTTGATTTTTACCGAAAAATAAAAAAATATACTTTAAATACTAATTGTTTTAAAGCAAGAAATATTAAAAACGGCATAAAAAAGGTTGACAAATTGATTATATTATAATAAAATACTAAACGAGCCGCTCGAAAAGGTTAAAATATAAGTTGCGATTTAGCACGCCTTAAAAAATATTCGGCGAGACTGGTTAGAGGAGGAATTAAACAATGTACGCAATCGTAGATAACGGTAACAAGCAGTACAAGGCAGAAGTTGGTTCAGTTATTAAACTTGAAAAACTTAACGCTAACGTTGGCGATAAGGTTGAACTCAAAGTTGTAATGATTTCCGACGAAAACGGCATCAAAGTTGCTGGTGAAGCAGACGCTTTCAAAGCAGTATGTGAAGTCGTAGAACAGGGTAAAGATAAGAAAATTATCGTCTTCAAATACAAACCCAAAAAGAACGAAAGAAAGAAACAGGGTCACAGACAACCATTTACCAAAGTTAAGGTTGTTGAAATCTGTGCGAAGTAATTAGGAGGGCGTGATTATATGTTTTTATTCAGATTATTTGCGCACCACAAAGGTGGCGGTAGCACCAAAAACGGTAGAGATAGCGAAGCAAAGCGTCTTGGACCTAAAAAGGTAGACGGTCAAACCGTATTAGCAGGTAACATTCTCGTTCGTCAAAGAGGTACGAGATTTGTTCCAGGTAACAACGTAGGTATCGGTTCTGACGACACTTTATTTGCACTTATCGACGGCGTAGTTAAGTTCGAAAGAAAGGGCAAAGACGGTAAAAAGGTAAGCGTTTACCCAAAAGACTAATTAAAAATTAAAAGGCACTACTTTAAGTAGTGCTTTTTTTTATGCTGGTTATTATAACTTGTCATATTGACCAATAAATTATGATATCTAGGCGGAATTGAAAATTATCATATGGCAATAGCAAAAACAAATTAAAAAGCACCCGTTTGGGTGCTTTTTATGTATAACGGTAGCGTGAAACTTGACCAAAATGGCAAATAAAATTAACTTTTATACTTGAAATAAATTCATTGCTATGATAAAATAAAAATATGGTATTAAGATTTGATAGTGAATATTTTTCCGTTAAAGACACGCTTTGTTGTGGACAAATATTTAGGTTTTTTAATTTAGACGATAATTCTTTTAGCGTAATATCGGGTGATAAGATTGCTGTTTGTCGTAACGAAAACGGCTTTGCCGTCGTTGAGTGCAGTGACGATACTGCCCTTTATTTTGAAAAATTTTTCGATATAAAAAGGGATTATTCTTTAATTGTAACGGACGCTTTAAAATACGGCGTTGATATTTTAGATAAAGCCGTTATTTTCGGTAAAGGAATTAGAATTTTAAAGCAGGATTATTTTGAAGTTTTGATATCTTTTGTGATATCGCAAAACAATAATATTCCGCGTATACAAAAAACAATTAACGCACTTTGCGAAAATTTGGGCGAAAAAATAACTTTTAACGGATTAAATTATTATGGGTTTCCGTCAATTGAAAAAATTTTATCAAAAGACGCTAACTTTTACAAAGGGCTTGGTTTAGGCTATCGCGCCGAATATATTTTATCGGTTGCAACCGCCGTTAAAAACGGGGAAATTTCTTTTGAAAACTTAAAGGACTTGCCGACTGATTGCGTTAAGAAAAAACTATTAAAAGTTAAGGGAATAGGCCCAAAAGTTGCCGATTGCGTAACGCTTTTCGGGCTTAATCGCGCGGATAGTTTCCCAGTTGATACTTGGATAGAAAAAATATATCGTGAAGATTTTTTAGGTAAAGAAACCGACCGTAACAAAATTACGGAGTATTTTTTGGAAAAGTTCGGCGTAAACGCAGGGTATATTCAACAATATTTATTTCACTATAAGCGCAATTTTGAAAAAACTTTGTAAATAGCCGATTTTTGCGCTTAAATATTTCAAAAAATCTTTGCAAAAAGCAAAAAGATATGATAAAATAATAAAAGTTAAGCCTTTTGGCTTTATAAAATAGTCAAAAATAATTATGGAGGGCATATTTTTATGCAATATTCAACAGAAGTAAAAGAAATGTGCACAGTACAAAAAGGCCCGAATCACGGTCCCGCTCCAATCCCAGAAGAAGCAAAATGGGTACAAGCGAAACAAATTTCGGACATTTCAGGTCTTACCCACGGCGTAGGCTGGTGTGCACCACAACAAGGCGCTTGCAAACTCACCCTTAACGTTAAAGAAGGCGTTATTGAAGAAGCACTCGTAGAAACTATTGGTTGTTCTGGTATGACTCACTCGGCTGCTATGGCTGCTGAAATCTTAACCGGCAAAACCATTTTAGAAGCACTCAATACCGACTTAGTTTGTGATGCTATTAACACGGCTATGAGAGAACTTTTCTTACAAATCGTTTACGGTAGAACTCAATCTGCTTTCTCAGAAGACGGTTTACAAATCGGCGCAGGTTTAGAAGACTTAGGTAAAGGTTTACGTTCACAAGTAGGTACAATGTATTCTACTAAAGTTAAAGGCCCAAGATATCTCGAAATGGCTGAAGGCTACGTAACAAAACTTGCTCTTGACGCTGATGACCAAATTATCGGTTACTCTTTCGTTAGCCTTGGTAAAATGACCGACTTTATCAAAAAAGGTCTTAC
>JAGCMG010000095.1 GCA_017646555.1 Clostridia bacterium
ATACCAAGTATTCGTAGACGGTATTGCCATTTAAATTTTCGTCAATAATCGTGTTGTTAAACTCATTTTCATTACTATCATAAATTAATTCTTCTTTTAAATTTTCTCGTTTATATATTAAAAAATTTATAAATTTATCGCTTGTTATATTTATTTTAGTTAAAAAATTATTGTACTGTAAAATTGCATCCTTAATTTTAGGATTAGAATATTTGCTTGATTTTTCATTAGGGATTTTGTTTTTATCAAAAATAAGGTCAATTTTTTCGCTTTCAGGGCAGTTTTCGTCGGCTAAAACAAATTTTTTGTTGTTTTCATACTCAAATTTATCAAAAGAAATAATCTTTATATTTTCCGGCATACTAATTTCTTTTGAGATTTTATTTTTATAAATATCTTCATAAATATCGGCTGAAATAACTGTTGGGGTAGTTCCACCTGTAACTTTTATATAAGAGTTATCGGCATTACCAAGCCAAACACCGACTGAATATTCGTCGGTAAAAGAAACACAATACGCGTCAGTATTTCCCTTACTGTTTCCAACCGTGCCTGTTTTTGCGTAAATTACAGCATTTTTATTTTGTAAACGCTTTGCCGTGCCGTTATTTACCGTTTCTTTTAACATATCGCAAACAAAATACGCTGTTTCGGGCGAAAACACGCGTTTTGATAACGTTTCGTTTTTATATAAAATATTTCCGTTTTTATCGACTATTTTTTCGATACAACCAACTTTTTTATGAAATCCTTCGTTTTTAAAAACGTCGTAAGCGCCCGTTAAATCTAATAGGGAAACGCCTTGTTTTGTTCCCCCAAGCGCTAAACTTAAATTAGAATCGTCGTTTGTTAAATCAATATCCATCTTTATTAAATAGTTTTTTGATTTTGCAACACCAAGTGAATTTAATATTTTAACTGACGGAATATTTAAACTCTTTGCTAACGCCGTTTTTGCGCTAACGTAGCCGTGATATTTTCCGTTATAATTAGACGGAGCGTATCCATTAAAATCGGTTTTTTCATCAAGTATTAAAGTGTGTTCGTTTATTAAATTTTCTTCGATAGCAGGGGCAAAGACGGCAAGTGGTTTAATGGTTGAGCCTATTTGTCGATTGATGTTATTAGTAGTCGAATAATACGCGCAAATTCTGTTATTTTTATCTAAAACAACGGCGCTTTTATCGCATTTTTCGCTATTATTTATTGTAGCAGTTTCTAAAATTTCTTGTAGTTTATCATCAAACGAAGTATATATCTTACAGTTTGAAAAAAGATAGGGATTATCTTTTGAAATTTGGTTTAATTCTATCAGACATAAACTGTTAAAATCATAGGCTTTTTCATTTAATTTCAAATCAATTTTAGAATTTTTGGCATTTTCATAATCAGTAGTTGATATATAGCCTTGTTCTTGCATTAGTTTTAATACAACGTTTCGTCTATTTAGACATTTTTCGTAATTATTAGTCGGTAAATATTGACTTGGCGCTTTGACGATTCCCGCTAAAATAGCACTTTCAGAAATCGATAATTCAGTTGCTGATTTAGAAAAGTAGTAGTTAGATGCGTTCTCAATTCCATATAAATTTTTGCCAAAATAAATAGTGTTTAAATAAGTTTCTAAAATTTGGTTTTTACTAAACTTTTTTTCAAGTTGCTTAGTCAGTTTAATCTCTATTAGTTTTCTTTTTAACGTCTTTTCGTTTGATAAATGCGTGTTTTTAATAAGTTGTTGAGATATAGTTGAGCCACCTTCTTTAAAGGAAAAAGTCGTTAAATTTTTAATAAATGCACGCGAAATTGCTTTATAATCAATTCCCTTATGATTATAAAAACGCTTATCTTCAACGGCAATAAATGCGTTTACGGTGTGATTTTTTAATGAATCTATCTTAACTACGGGTGTTTTTTGGACGAAAACGTCAAGTTTTTCATTATTTTTTGAATATATTTCCACACCATTTTGTACACTTATCAATTTTTCCGTTTCAAGATTAAACGGTGAAGTTACTAAAAAAAAGTAAAAAAACGCGCCACTAACTAAAATTATCAAAATGAAAAGCGCGATTAAACTAAACTTTAAAAATCTATTCATAAAAATAGTATTTTATATTTTGCAAAGTTTATTCACGCTTAAATTGACAAATGCAAAAAATTGTTATATTATTAAAATAATATAATAATTTATCACTTAAAGACTATGGAAAAATACTATTTTATAAACACTTACGGCTGTCAAATGAACGTACATGAATCGGAAAAGATAGCCGGAATATTATCAGAGCGTGGCTACAAAGAAACTAAAGACGATTCTAAAGCAAGCGTAATCGTTTTTAATACTTGTTGTATTAGAGAAAACGCTGAAGACAAAATTTACGGAAATATCGGCATACTTAAAAAACGCAAAAAAACCGATAAAGATTTAATTATTGCAGTCGGTGGTTGCATGACGCAACAAAATAACATGGCGGAAAAACTTAAAAAGACTTTTCCTTTCGTCGATATTATTTTCGGAACACATAATTTAGAAGAATTCGGTAAACTTTTCGATAAAAAATTAACTCAAAAAAAATCAGTTATCGAAGTTTTAGAAAAAGAAAAGGAAATTATTGAGGGCACACCTAAAAAGAGAACAAGTTTTCCTAACGCTTGGGTAAATATTATGTACGGTTGCAATAATTTTTGCACGTATTGTATAGTTCCGTTCGTTAGAGGGCGTGAGCGTAGCCGTAAGTTAGATGAAATCGTTCGCGAGTGTGAAAGTTTAATTAAAGACGGCTATAAAGAGATAACTTTATTAGGTCAAAACGTCAATTCATATGGTAAAGATTTATCTAACGGTACAAGTTTTGCGACTTTACTTAACGCCGTTTCTAAAATAGACGGCAAATTTCGTATAAGATTTATGACTAATCACCCTAAAGATTTTACCGACGAAATGATACACGCAATAAATTCAGACGATAAAATTTGTAAATGCGTACATTTACCGGTTCAAGCAGGTTCCGATAGAATACTAAAACTTATGAATCGTCATTACGATAGGGCGTATTACGAAGATAGGCTTAATACTTTAAGGAAAATCATACCAAATTCAGCAGTTACAACTGATATTATGGTAGGTTTCCCGACCGAAACGGAAGAAGATTTTTTAGATACTTTAAATCTTGTTAAAAACAGTAATTTTGGCGGTGCGTTTACTTTCGTATATTCAAGGCGAACGGGAACTGTTGCCGATAAAATGGAAGG
The DNA here is from genome assembly GCA_017646555.1 of Clostridia bacterium. Lineage (GTDB taxonomy): Bacteria > Bacillota > Clostridia > Christensenellales > Borkfalkiaceae > UBA11475. Next base: position 3,253 of record JAGCMG010000095.1, read on the forward strand.
GCAAATTCCAGAAGACGTTGCAACCAAGCGTATAATGGAACTAATTGCCGTGCAAAACGAAATAAATAGAAATCAATCGCTTAACTATATTGGTAAAACGGTTGAGATTTTATGTGAAGATTACGACGATAAAAAACAACTTTATCTTGGTCGTGATGAATTTAACAAAATGGTCTATTTTTTCTCGGAAACTAACGTTATCGGCGAATTTTTAGACGTAAAAATCGTAAAAGCGGGTGGGATGTCGCTTTACGGTGAACTAATTAAAGGATAAACGGTAAAAAATATGGCACTTTCACCAATGATGAGACACTATTTAGAAGTAAAAGAAAAGCACCCTGACGCGCTTTTATTTTATCGTCTCGGTGATTTTTACGAAATGTTTTTTGACGACGCGATTAAAGCAAGTTCGCTTTTGGATTTAACTTTAACGGGTAGAGATTGTGGTTTAGAAGAGCGCGCACCTATGTGTGGTATTCCATTTCACGCATCCGACGTTTATATCGCTAAACTCGTTGCGTTAGGGGAAAAGGTTGCAATATGCGAGCAACTTACCGAGCCTAAAAAGGGCGAACTCGTTAAACGAGACGTCGTTAGAGTAGTTACCGCCGGTACTATTATTGAAAACGAATTAATTGATGAGAAAAAGAATAATTTTATAGCCTGCGTTTCAACTTTAGACGAAGAATACGGTATTTCTTGGGCTGATATCACAACTGGTGAGTTTTTTGTTAAAACTATGCCGTCTTCGTATGAAATTATTGAGTTTTTAGTTAAATTATCGCCTGCTGAAATTATTTCGGACGAATTTTTCTATGATTTATCACGCGATTTACCGTTTGTTAAACACGGTATTTTACCTAAATTTTACCTAAAAGACGCATATTCATTCAACTTTATCAACGCTGAAGAAGAACTTAAAAATCATTTTTCTATTTTAACTCTTGAACCATTTAATATTACTAATAGTAAGGTGGCAGTTTCTTGTTCGGGCGCGTTAATTTCATATTTAAAAGAAACGCAAAAACACTCCATTAGCAATTTAATCAATTTAGTTAGAATTGAAGATAAAGGCTATATGGATATCGACGTAAACGCCGTTCGTAATTTAGAACTTATCAAAACGATGAAAGACGATAAGCGTTACGGCTCATTGTTATGGCTACTTGATAAAACCCGCACAGGCATGGGCGCAAGAAAACTTCAATCGTTAATTCTTGCTCCACTTAATAATGTAAATGAAATAAATAAGCGTTTAGAATCAGTTGAATTTTTTGCTAAAAACGCTCTTATAAGACAAGGCGTTGCCGATATGTTGAAATCCGTTAAAGATATTGCGCGTTTGACGGGTAGAATTTCAAACGGTAATTTAAACCCAAGAGATTGTTTAGCGCTTTGCGCGTCTTTAGAAGTTATTCCGTCGTTAAAATTTCATTTAACTGGGGCAAAATCTACGCTTATTAACGAATTATTAAACGAAATTGCTGATTTTAGCGATATAACAACCCTTTTATCAAGCGCGATTAATCCAGATGCACCTATAAATTTAAAAGACGGTGGATTTATTAAAAACGGATATAACCAAGAATTAGACGAACTTAAAAAACTTTCTAAAAACGGTCAAATTTTAATAAACGAAATTGAAAACCGTGAAAGAGAGGCGACTGGGATTAAAACTTTAAGAATTCGTTATAATAGAGTTTTTGGTTACTATATTGAAGTTACTAATTCCTTTAAAGATTTAGTACCGTATCATTATCAACGCCGTCAAACTATAGCTAACGCTGAAAGATACGTAACCGAAGAACTTAAAGAAGTTGAAGATAAAATCTTAAATGCAGAAGAAAAAAGCATTAGATTAGAACAAACGATTTTTACTAATATTAAAGCGACTCTTTTTAATAAAATCGCTGAACTTTCAAAAGCAAGCGACGCTATCGCTATGCTTGACGTTTTAAATGCACTTTCGTTCGTTGCAAAAGAAAATAATTACGTTAAACCAACAATTTTAGACGCCGATAAACCACTTAATATCGTTAACGGTAGACACCCTGTCGTTGAGGCAATTACTAAAGATGCTTTCGTTCCAAACGACACGATTGCCGATAAAAACGAAAACAACATGCTTATAATTACTGGCCCAAATATGGCTGGTAAATCTACTTATATGCGTCAAGTTGCGCTAATTACTATAATGGCGCATATCGGTTCATTCGTGCCTGCTCAAAAAGCGGAAATTCCTTTAACCGATAAAGTTTTTACAAGAATAGGTGCAAGCGATAACCTTATTTTCGACCAAAGTACTTTTATGGTTG
>JAGCMG010000096.1 GCA_017646555.1 Clostridia bacterium
GAAACAACCGAAGAAGAACTTAAAATTTTAGCGCTATTTATTTTAAGCATAATAGCACCTGAGAAAAACGATTAGTTTTTCAGGGCCCGACCTAAAAGTCGGCCCTTTTTTGTTTGCATATTTTTTACCGATTTATCAATACTAACAGTATGACTAACGAAAAAATATCATTAAATTTAGCCTTAAACCTTTCGTCGCTAAAAAAAGTTTTATCTTCGTCCGATATAAAAACTCACGAATTTTTAATAGGTGAAAAATTAAAATCAGCGTTAATTTATATCGATTCGCTAACCGATAAAAAAGCAATCGCGCAAGGCGTAATAAAACCCCTTAGCAAACTTTATAACCCTAATTTTTCAACCGTAACGCAAGCCATTGTTTCGACGGAAACAAAAACGGTATCAACCTTAAACGAAGTGTACATCGAAATCCTTTTAGGAAACAGCGCGCTTATAATAAACGGCGAAAAAAAAGCGATTATAATTGAATATAAACTTTTCGATAAACGCGCCGTGACCGAACCACCAACATCAGTTACGCTTCGTGGCCCGCGCGAAGGGTTTGTGGAAAATCTAACCACTAATATCAGTTTAATTAGACGGCGCATAAAGTCCAAAGATTTAGTGTTTGAAAAACTTGTCGTTGGAAAATACTCGCGTACGGATATCGTCGTTTGTTATATTAAAGGCATTTCGCGAAAAAGTTTGGTTAAAACGGTGATTGAAAAAATCAAATCGGTTGATATTGACGGCGTATTCGATTCTTCCTATATTGCAAAGTTCATTAGCGAACACAAAACTTCGCTTTTTAAGCAGGTCGGAACGACGGAAAAACCCGATATTTTGGTCGCTAAAATGCTTGAAGGCAGGATTTCAATTTTAGTTGACGGCTCACCGTTTGCTTTAACCGTTCCGTATATTATTGCCGAAGACTTTCAAAGCGCAGACGATTATTATAGTTCAAACTATCGCGCCATGGCTGTTAGAATTTTACGCGCGCTATCGGTTTTTACGGCTATAATACTTCCGGCATTATTCGTATCAGCGCAAATTTATCACTTGCAACTACTTCCACTATCATTTTTACTGACGATAGTAAATAGCGTGAAAGGCATACCTTTAAGCCCAAGTTTTGAAATGTTTTTTACGCTAATGATTTTTGAAATTTTGAACGAAGCAAGTATTCGTATGCCAAAATACGTAGGTATGGCTGTATCAATAGTCGGAGGTTTAGTACTTGGCGAAACGGCTGTTAACGCAGGTATAATCTCTGCCCCAGCGCTAATGATAATAGCAATGTCAGGAATTTGTCTTTACACAGTGCCAGAAATGGTGCAAACTTTTTCTATTTTAAGGGTGGTATTTTTATGTGTGGCAGGTTCTATCGGTGGGTACGGTTTAATATTACTATCAATATTAATTTTAGCGTATTTAGTATCGTTTGAAACTTTTAAAACACCCCTTTTAGCACCATTTGCCCCACTTATAAAAGAAGACTTAAAAGACACTTTTTATAAAGGTTTTTTATTTGAAATGACCAACCGACCAAAAACTTTTAGAAGTAAAAACAAAACGCGTTTAAAAGTAAAAAAATCCACAAAAAAACAAAAAGTGGACAATTTTAACGCATAACGGTAGCATCAAACGCTACCAAACGGAGATTTATGTTAAAAAATAACGAAATAAAAGCACGCCAAATAGGTTTATTTTTTATCGCCTTTTTGCCCGTTACTAAAATTTTTATAATGCCTAAAGACGCATCAAATATCGCAAACGAAGATATGTGGATTAGCATTTTAATATCGCTTTTTTTGGATGCAATAGGATTAGTTAGCGCTATTCTTTTATATAAAAAACATGGAACAAGTTTTTATTCGATATTAGAAACCAATCTTAATAAATTCTTTTCAAAAGCAATACTATTTTTATATTTTGTGTTTTTTCTTTTAAAAGCCTTTACCCCTATTTACGAACAAAAAAACTTTATACAAAACACTCTTTATGAAACTGCGCCGACAGCCTTTACTTTCGTGCCGTTTTTTATATTAAGCGTTTATTTATGCACGCGAAAACTTCGCGCAATCGGTAGGCTATCAGACCTGTTTTGGATTTTCACAGTAGTTGGAATAATTTTACTAACGGCGTTATCAATTGAAAGCGCTGACTTTTTAGCATTTTTACCTATCGGTGCAAACAAAGCAAAAATCTTAAAAGCCAATTACTATATAACCCCGTGGTTTTGCGACGCACCGTATTTTCTTTTTATGATAGGTAAATTTAGAAAAAATAAAAATTCAACCAAAATTATTTTACTTTCATTTTTAGCAAGCGCACTTCTAACGCTTATTTTTGCGTTGACTTTTTATTCGGTATTCACTTTTATTGCAGGGCGAGAACTTTTCGCCTTAGCCGAAATTAGTAAGTACTCAACTGTGATAAATTCAATAGGTAGAATAGATTATATCGGCATATTTTTACTTTTACTATCAGGGACGATATCGGCAATTTTACCGATATATTTTTCGGCAGAAATTCTAACAAAAATTCTAAACTTAAAAAGCGCGCTAATCCCTGCTATAATAATAAATCTTATATTTTTTATCGCCTTTATATTTTTCGAACCGTTCCACGTTCTAATAATAACCTTTATTCACAAGATAGCGTCGCCTTATCTATTAGTTTTAGCGAACTTATTGCCCTTTGCCTTTTTAATTTTAAGGAAGAAAAAAACAGGCTTAAAAATCAATGGAGAATACAATGCGCTTTTTAAAAAGTAAACTATTAATCCTTGCGTTTTTTATGTTGCTTTGCTACTTTTTCTCAAACGATTTCGGGCTAATCGATATTGAAAAAACTGCTATAGTAACGGCAATAGGAATAGACAAAAATGAAAAAACGGGCTATACCGTTACCCTTCAAATTGCAGTTCCCGAGGCAAACGGCGTAACGAGTGAAAACGCCAAAGCCGTAATAAAAGGCAACGGCAAAACCGTTGCAGAAGCAATTCAAAAAATCGGCGAAGAATCGGGCTGGTACCCTAAACTATCGTTTTGCAACTTGGTACTAATAGGTAGTAATATGTTTGATAGCGATATTATGGTTGCAATCGATTATTTTATTAGGACTATAAAAATTCAAGACTCTGCGCTATTAGCAGGCGTAGAAAATCGCGCTGAAGATTTTATGGAAAAGGCAACACCACTTGATAACATTAGTAGTTTTTCCTTGCAAAAAATACTTCTTAAAAAACCGGGAATGACACAAAACACCTTAACGACCGATATTAAAGAATTTGCCTTAGGTTATTATTCAAGAACAGGCTCTTCATTTATGCCTTATATAAAAATTATCCCCGTGGAAAATAGCGAACAAAATAGCCAAAACAGTAAAAATAACGAGCAAAAAAACGGCGCACCCCCAGATAGCGAAAAAGTGGTATTCGACGCGTCGTCAACGCTACTATTAAAAAACGGAAAAGTTTTAGAAACTTTAAGTAAAGAAGAAACCCTTTCGGCGCTATATTCTAAGCGAAAAATCAAAGACTCAACGATAACCGTCGATAAAGTTTTATTAAACGGCAAAGAAACCGACTTTTTACTAAACGTAATAAAAACCGACTATTCGGTTAAAACAACGATAAAAGACGGTAAAATCGTTTTAAGCATAAAAGAAAAAGTATTCGTAAAAGTTGCCGACGAAACGGACAAAACCACGGAAACGGGTTACCTTCCACTATCAATCGTACCTAAAGAAGTTTGCTTAAAACTTGAAAACGATTTGATAAAAAGCCTATCGAAAGCCATTGAAAAAAGCATAAAAACTAAATGCGACCTTTTTTCTTCCGACCTTGACTTGTATAGGTTTAACAATAAAGAATATAAAAAGTTAAACGGCGACTTTTTTAATAATCTATCTTGCGAAATAGCAGTAGACGTATACGGTCAAAAACGTTTATAAACAAAAAAGCACTCTAATCAAGTGCTTTTTTTAGTTATTAAAAATTACTTTCTAATTTTTCCTTTTACAGAGTGAATTCTAATCGAACCACCACGCGTTTTAACGAGCGCTTTAGCGTAATTTATTGCTTGAAGTTGAGTATCAAATAACTTTATCGCCTTTTCGCCGTTAGCAAGTTTAACTTGCCACTTGCCGTTTTCATTACGCGATATGTGGTACACTCTACTCTTATCTTTATATAAAACAGGTTGAACTTTTTTAGGCTCTTTCTTTTCTACCTTTTCGCTTTCTTCTTCCACCACTTCTTCATCTTTAATAGTAGTGTTAGGCTGTTCAACAACTTCGTTTTCTTTTATTTCTTCTACTTCTTCTTTAATAGGCTCGCTATTTTCTTCGATTTTTTCTTCTTGTGGCGCATTTTCAGTATTAACGGTATCGCTAACACTTACCACGCTTTCGTTCTCAGCCACCTTTTCTTCATTAGCAATTACTTTAACGGCAAATAATTTTTTGCCTAAAATAGTTGAAATAGCCCAAACCACAAATGCTAAAACTACTGATAAAAGTGAGTAAATTCCGTTTTCAATATACCAAGCAATATCGGTTGTATATAAAATGTCGATACCTAAAATCTTATACGCACCAGTTTTAACAAAGTCAATTGTGAGCGCCATAAACGCAATACCAACTGAAATTGAAGTAAAGATAAAACCCCAACCAATTCTTTTGCCCGATTCGAATAAAATATAACTTAATACAGCCGTTAACGGACAAATATAAGCGATTACCAAAGTGGCTATATCAAAACTAAGCATACTATATTTTATAGCATAGTAGGTTTTAACTGCAAATACCCCGAACGCAAAAGTTACGAAAATGAACTTAAACACCGATATCACTTTTGGCGTTTTAAATTCACCACTTGCCATTGACCAAATGTTAAACGGCAAGGAAATTAAAGAAATAAACGCTAAAAGTAAAACGGCAACTACCGAGACATCAGTAAAAAGCACGCTGATAAAATCTTTTAACTCAGAAGTTTCAAAACCTAATTTAATAAACAACTGCCCTAAAAGATAGAACGGCGCGCACAAAAGCGCTAAATTGATAATAAACGCAAAAAAACTTAAAATTTTAATCTTTTTCATAACAACTCCATTATTTAATTAAACTATAAATTTCATTAAACTTGAACGCAACGGCATTGGTCGCGTGCGCGTCTGACGATAAAATAAATTTACCACCAAGTTTTTTAATTTCATCAATAATAGTAAGTTCAGGGTACGGATTTTTCGATAACCCCTTAAAAATTCTTGAAGTATTAATTTCAAACGGCTTATCGCATTTAACAAGTGCTTTAATAGCGTCTTTATATGCTTTTTGATATCGAATATTATTCGTATCAATGAATAATCCACCTGCATTTTCCTTAGCAACGATATCAAAATGCCCTATAACGTCTGCCCCCGTTTTTTCGACGACACCCGAAACTACCCTAAAATATTCTTCGGCGTAAGCGTACGGGTCCCCGTTAAAAAACTCAAAAATATTGCGCCTTGTAATTTCTTCGTTTTCGTCAACGGGTAAATATTCACCGTCCTTAAATAAGTAATGGACAGAGCCTATTACATAGTCAAAACCATCAGTTGAAAACGTCGAATAATAGTCTTGTTCCACCCCGCAAAGAACTTCCAGTTTGCCTTTATATTTTTCTTTTAAGTCAGTTATAAGATTTTGAAACTCTTTCACCTTTTCCTTTTTAATACAGTAACTTTCGTCAAAAAAGGTATATGAGTGAACTAAAATCCCTAAGCGCTTTAAGTTAAGCGAAACGGCTTTTTCTAAAAGTTCGTTTGGACTACAAGCCCCGTCGCAAAAAACGGTATGAGTATGTAGGTCGGTTTTTAACAAATCTTCGGTTTTAAATAAATCTACCGAACTCATTTAGTCATTTTCTCCTGTTTAACCTTGTGGTCAATAACGTGGCGCGACGCAAGTTCGGTGTGAATATCTTTAAGCGAAATACCCATTTCCGTCATAAGCACCATCACGTGATAGCAAAGGTCAGCTATTTCGTAAATAGTTTCTTTTTTATCGTCGGCTTTTGCAGCGATAATAACTTCAGTATTTTCTTCGCCTACTTTTTTAAGGATTTTATCGATACCTTTTTGGAAAAGATAGGTCGTATAAGAGCCTTCTGGTAAAGTTTCCTTTCTGCCTTTTAAAAGCCCCATAAGTGATTCAAGCGAAAAACTTTTGAGATTTTCGTTAGAATAAATTTCGTTGTGGAAACAACTTTCTTCCCCTAAATGACAAGCCGGGCCGTCTTTTTCTACTTCGACAACTAACGCGTCGTAATCGCAGTCAGCCGTAATAGAAACGACGTGTTGATAATTCCCACTCGTTTCACCTTTAAGCCAAAGTTCTTCTCTTGACCTTGAATAAAAGCAAGTGAGATTTTTTTCCATAGTAATTTTAAGGCTTTCCTTATTCATATAAGCAAGGGTTAAAACCTTTTTGCTAACGGTATCGATAACGATAGCGGGAATAAGTCCTTTTTCATCAAATTTAAGTTTTTCAATTTCAATCATATATGCCACCTTTAATTTAAATTCTTACGTTAATGCCTGCATTTTTAAGTTGTTTTTTAAGGTTAGAAATTTCCACTTCGCCAAAATGGAAAATCGACGCCGCAAGCCCTGCGTCCACCTTATCAAGCGTTTTAAAAAGTGTAATAAAATCTTCTATCTTCCCAGCACCACCCGACGCTATTACGGGAACTTTCACTACGTCGGAAACTGCTTTAAGCATAGATAGGTCAAAACCGTTTTTAACGCCGTCCGTATCAATAGAATTAAGCACTATTTCGCCAGCGCCGTTATCGACGCCACGCTTAACCCAGTCTATTAAATCAATGCCGGTGTTTTCTCTACCACCTTTACTAAAAACGGTAAATTTTCCGTCAACGCGTTTAGCGTCAACTGATAAAACGACGCATTGGTCGCCGTATCTTTTAGCGCCCTCTTTAATTAAATCGGGATTTTTTATCGCGCCAGAATTTACCGAAACTTTATCAGCACCGCATTTAAGCACACGGTCAAAATCATCTAAAGTATTGATGCCACCCCCAACGGTTAAGGGAATAAACACCGTTGACGCCGCTTTTTTTAATATATCGGTAAATATCGCGCGCCCTTCAAAAGATGCAGTAATATCATAAAAAACAAGTTCGTCTGCGCCAGATTTTGAATAGTAAGAAGCAAGTTCAACGGGGTCCGAAACGTCGTTAAGCCCCATAAAGTTAACGCCCTTAACTACCCTACCGTTTTTAACGTCAAGGCACGGAATAATTCTTTTAGTCAGCATCAGCCACCTCAATCGCCTTTTTTAAATCGACAGCGCCCGTGTAGTACGCTTTTCCAACGATAGCACCGTAAAGCCCAGCGTTTTTAAGTGCAGTTATATCTTCAATAGAAGAAACACCCCCACTTGCAATTAAATTTATAGAAACTTCCTTTTTAAGTGTTTCATATAGCGCGTGGTTACTGCCTTGCATTGCGCCGTCTTTGGAAATATCCGTAGAAATTACCGTTTGAACACCGATATCTTGAAGTTTTTTACAAAAATCAACGGCTGTAAAGTTAGATTTTTCCGTCCAGCCTTTAATTGCCACGAACCCGTCCTTAATATCAACGCCAACGGCAATAGCCGTGCCGAAGTTTTTAACGGCTGATTTTAAAAAGTCTTCATCAGTAACGGCAATCGTGCCTAAAATAAGTCTTTTAACACCGACGGACAAATATTTTTCAATAACGGTTTCACTTCTAATCCCACCGCCAACTTCTAAAAACATACCCGTTGATGCTAAATCACGAATTACTTCATAATTCGGCGTACCCCCTTTAAGTGCGCCTTCTAAATCGACGATATGCGCCTGTTTTGCACCAGAAGATATAAAATCACGCATAACGTCCATAGGGTTTTCGTTATAAACGGTCATTTGAGCGTAATCGCCTTTAAAAAGTCTAACCGCCTTTTTATCTATTAAATCTATTGCAGGAAAAATTTTCATTACTCACCTAATTCGCAAAACGCGCGTAAAATTTTAAGACCCGTTTCCCCACTTTTTTCAGGGTGAAACTGACAACCGTAAACGTTTTTATTTTGAACTGATGCCGTTAACGGATAACCGTAATCAGCAGTCGCCGTAACGAACGGACAATTCGCACCGTAAAAAGAATGCACGAAATATACGAAATCCCCGTCGCTTAAATACTTAAAAATTTCACTTTTAGCAGTAAACTTTAACGAATTCCAACCCATATGTGGAATTTTAAGATTTGACGGAATAACTTCACTAATACTTTTAACTTCGCCCTTAATAAGCCCTAAACCCTTATGTTCACCGTATTCAAAACCTTTATCGAATAAAAGTTGCATACCAAGGCAAATACCCATAAGTGGCGTGCCGTTCTCTGCGACTTTTAAAACTACTTCAGCAAGCCCCGACGAAAAAAGTTTATCGGACGCATCCCCAAACGCACCAACACCCGGCAAAATAACCTTATCGGCGCTTAAAATAACTTGAGGGTCAGCGGTAACGACGGCGTCGTACCCTATTTCTTTAAAAGAAGATTTAAGGGAAAATAAATTTCCCACGCCGTAATCGACGATAGCAATCATTAAAGAACCCCTTTTGTAGACGGAATAGCGTCTTTATTTTTATCGTCAATAGAAACGGCTTTTTTGAGCGCTCTTGCAACGGCCTTAAACGCGCCTTCAATTATATGGTGCGAATTTTTACCGGCAAGTTTATTTATATGTAAAGTAATTTTTGCGTTTTGGGCAAACGCGATAAAAAATTCTTCCGTAAGTTCCGTGTCGTAATCGCCTAACTTTTTAGCCCTAACTTCAAGGTTATAGCCTAAATACGCTCTACCCGAAATATCAACGGCGCAAAGGATTAACGATTCATCCATAGGAAGAATAATATCGCCGTAACGGGTAATACCTTTTTTATCGCCAAGCGCCGATAAAAACGCTTGACCTAACGCAATACCGATATCTTCAACGGTGTGGTGATAGTCAACGTTAGTATCGCCCACACAATTAACGGTTAAATCGAAACAACCGTGTTTTGAAAAAAGCGTAAGCATGTGGTCTAAAAAGCCACAGCCTGTGTTTATAGTGCTTTCGCCTTTGCCGTCAAGATTAAGACTTAACTTAATATCGGTTTCAGCAGTTTTTCTTTCAATACTAAAAGTTCTCATTGTAATACCTTTACTTATATTAATTTTGAATAATCTCTTTAATTTTTTGAATTAATACCGTCATTTCTTTTTGAGTGCCGACGGTTATTCTAACGTAATCTTTAGTTCTTTCCTTGTTAAAATGTCTAACCAAAACGCCCTTTTCTTTTAACTTTTCATAAAGCGTTTCGCCGGAAATTTTAGGGTGCTTAGCAAAAAGGAAATTCGCCTTGGAATCCGTTAACTCAAAACCTAATTTATCAAGTTCTTCTTTAGCGTAATTTCTTGCAAAAATTACCTTTTGTATACACTTTTCGTAATACCGTTCGTCGTCAATTGAGTACGCGCCGAGTATTGCGCTCATACGATTTACGTTGTACGGATTAGTCGAATATTTAATAGCGTTAAGGTCTTTTATAATCTTTTCATTAGCCACGCCAAAGCCTAATCTTGCACCAGCCATTGAACGCGATTTTGAAAAAGTACGCGTGATTAAAAGGTTATCGTATTTATCGATAAGTTTAATAGCACTCGTCGCCCCAAAGTCAACGTACGCTTCATCAATAACGACGATATTGTTTAAGTTATTTTTAAGTATATCTTCAATATCGGCTAAGGTTAAAGTAAGCCCCGTCGGCGCGTTAGGGTTAGCAATAAAAATCGTACCACGCGCGTTATAGTAATCGGTTTTATCAATACTAAAATCATCTTTAAGTGGAATAACTTTCGTCGGCACACCATTGATAAAAGCAAACACCGAATAAAACCCGTAAGTAATATCGGCAAAAACGGCAGGATTTGACGAATCACAATACGCCATAAACGCAAAGTTTAATATTTCGTCAGAACCGTTGGTCATTAAAACTTGTTCCTTTTTAACACCCAAATAATCGGCAACTTTTTTAGTTAAAACCGTCTGTTCTGGGTCGGGGTAAAGTTTAGATAAAAGCGCTTGCTTTTTAACGGCGCTCATTGCTTTTTTAGTCGGCGAAAACGGCGATTCGTTGGTATTAAGTTTAATATAAGCCATATCTTTAGGCTGTTCACCAGGGGTATACGGCTCTAAATTTTCATATTTTTTAGATAAAAATTTACTCATCTTCGTTCTCAAATCTCACCGTAACGCTTTTAGCGTGTGCTGTGAGTCCTTCTGTTTTAGCGAAAAGGTCGATATCTTTATAAACTTTTTTAAGTGCCTTTTCGTCGTAGTAAATATACTGAGTTTTCTTAATAAAATCGTCTACTGAAAGTGGGCTTGAAAACCTTGCCGTGCCACTTGTTGGCAAGGTGTGATTAGTGCCGGCATAATAATCGCCCGTTGCTTCCGGACAAAAATTCCCCAAAAATACCGAGCCAGCGTTGGTAATTTTTTCAAGCGCGTCGAACGGATTTTTAACGCAAAGTTCCAAGTGTTCAGGCGCGATTTTATTAGCGACTTGTATTGCCAATTCAATGTCTTTAGTAACGATAATTTTACCGTTACCGTCAATTGATGCGCGCGCAATATTTTCCCTATCTAAAACTGCAAGTTGCTTTTCAATTTCGCTTGAAACTTCTTTAGCAAAATCAAGAGAATTAGTAACCAAAACGGCGCTTGCGTTTTTATCGTGTTCGGCTTGCGAAAGCATATCGGCAGCAACGAATTTAGCGTTAGCAGTAGAATCTGCTACGACCATAATTTCACTAGGCCCTGCTATCATATCAATCGAAACTTCCCCAAACACTTGTCGTTTTGCTTCGGCAACGAAAACGTTACCAGGCCCAACGATTTTATCAACTTTAACGACCGTTTCCGTACCGTAAGCGAGCGCTGCAACGGCTTGCGCGCCACCAACTTTATACACGGTATCAACGCCAGCAATTTTAGCCGAAACAAGCACGGCTGGATTGATTTTACCGTCTTTTTTAGGTGGTGTAACCATAACCACCTTTTTGCACCCTGCAATTTTAGCAGGAACTGCATCCATTAAAACGGTTGATGGATACGACGCCGTACCACCAGGCACATAAAGCCCGACTTTTTCAATCGGAATAATCTTTTGCCCTGTTATAACGCCGTTTTTATTTAACTTAAAGCCTTTTCTTAATTGTTTTTTATGGAACGCGCTAATATTTTCGCACGCAGTTTTAATAACTTCAATAAGTTTAGGGTCAACTAATTTAAAAGCCTCTTCAAATTCTTCTTCGCTAACGACTAAACTATCTAACTTAACGCCGTCAAACTTTTCAGCGTAAGCGTAAAGCGCCTTATCCCCGTTAGTTATAACTTCGTTAATAATATCTTTCACCGTGGAAGAAACGTCAGTTTTTTCTTTCGGTCTTAAAAAGAATTCCGACGGCGAAATTTCATTAAAATCTAAAATTCTTATCATACGTTACCTTCCGTTTTTTCGATAAGTTTATTTTTAAGCCCATCAATAACGCACGATTTAAATGAGAAAGATTGTTTATTAGCGATAAGTCTTGCGCTAATAGGTAAAAATCTTTCAAGCACTATTAAATCGTTTTCTTTTAAAGTCGTACCCGTTTCAACGATATCAACGATAACGTCGGACAAACCTAAAATCGGCGCAATTTCAATAGAGCCGTTTAAGTGAACGATATCAATATCACGACCTTTTTTAAGGTAATATTCACTTGCAATACGCGAAAATTTAGTAGCGACGGTCAAAGTTTTAAGTGGGTCGTCGATAAAGTTTGATTTACCAGCAACGCACATACTACATTTACCGATATTAAGGTCTAAAAGTTCGTACACGTCAGGTTCGTATTCAAGTAAAATATCTTTACCAGCAACGCCGATATCAGCAACGCCCCTTTCTACGTAAATAGGAACGTCACTTGGTTTAACCCAAAAATATCTAACGCCAACTTCTTCATTTTCAAATATGAGTTTACGGTTATTTTCTTCAATAGACGGACAAGGAAAGCCAGCCTCTTTAAACATACCGTAAACCTTTTCGCCAAGCCTGCCTTTAGGGAGCGCAATATTTAACATTTTCATTTATTTACCCTCCGTTAAATCAAGTAAGTTAACGCCCGATAAATCACTTGGCGCGATTTTTGTAACAAGCACCGTTTGATTATTTTCTTGCGCTTTTTTTACGGCGTTAGCGATTTTAATAAGCGAAGTATTTTCATTATAAAGTATAACTAAATCCTGCGCGTTCTTTTTAACTTCGTTTGAAAGTTTTTGCAAAACGTCAAGGTAAACGGCAAACCCGATAGCGCCTTGTTTTTTGCCCATTTTTTTCATAAGATTATCGTATTGACCACCCGATAAAACGTAGCCGTTTGCACCAGGCACGACGCCGTTAAATACTATACCGTTATAGTAGTTGGTATCAAGTATTATCGAAAAATCAATACGCGTTTTACCGTTAAAACCGTTATCGTCTAAAAGTTTAACGGTTGAAAGTAAAAAGTCAACTCTACTACTTACTTCTTCGTTTACGCAAAGCACTTCCCTTTTAGAGAAAACTTCGCTATAGTTGCCGTAAATATTAACGAGTGCTAAAATAGCGTCGTAATACTTACCTGTTATATTTTCTTCGTTTAATACGTCTTTAACTTGCTTTTCGTTTTTACAAGTAATACCGTCTAAAACGCGTTTTTTACCGTTTTCGGTCAAATTTGACGCACCCGTTATGCCCGAAACGATACCAAGGTCGGAAATATTAAGTAAATATTCATTAGATACTGTGGCTAACGAAAGTGCCGAAAGCGACAACATTTCATACACTAAATACGCGTCGATATCGCCAATGATTTCAACGCCTGCTTGCATAATTTCCTTATAAGAAGTCGCGCCCTTAGTAACCCTATAAACGTTTTCGTTATAGTAAAGTTTACAAGGCTTATCGTCAACGGAATTTTTAACGATAGATAAAGTTACGTCAGGTTTAAGCGCCATAAGTTTACCGTCGATATCGGTAAAAGTAATAACGTTACCCGATACTAAAAAGTCCTTGTTTTTAGCGTAAAGGTCGTACTCTTCAAACTTTTTAATTTTAAAAGGCTTATAGCCAAATTTTTCATACAAAGAACGGAGCGAAAAAATAATCTTTTCTTCCGCTTTTAACACGCTGTCGTTAATTATCATCGTTTTCACCATCAGTAATTTTAGATAAAATTTCCTTATAACCGCCACCACCGTAGTTTAAGCATTTATTAACCCTACTGATAGTAGCCGTGCTTGCACCAGTTATTTTAGAAATATCTTGATAATTGCACCCCTTATTTAAAAGTTTAGCAACTTCTAATCTTTGCGACATATCTTGAAGTTCTTTAATAGTGCAAACGTCCTCAAAAAAGTTTCTGCACTCTTCAATGTCTTTAAGTTTAAGTACGGCGCTGAAAAAATTATCAAAAGATTTAAAATCAAAATTAGCCATAAAGCCACCTCTATTCTTTAATGCTTTAACATTTTAACACGGTAAAGCGTTAAAGTCAACGAATTTTTCGTCAATTTTTATAAATTTATAAAATTACTTGAAAAAATCTAATAATTAGAACTTTCTCCAAACCATTTTATCGACGATACCTGTGTAAGACTGAATAATCTTAACGACTTTAGTTGAAACGATTTCGTCGGTATAATCGGGAACTGGTGTTCCGTTAAAGCCGTCGTTATTAAGATTGACTGCCGTTTCAACTGCTTGTAAAAGGCTTTTTTCGTCAATACCTGCTAAAGTAAAGCACGCCTTATCAAGCGCCTCTGGGCGTTCGGTTGAAGTTCTAATGCAAACTGCTGGGAAAGGATTTCCAACGCTTAAGAAGAAACTACTTTCTTCGGGCAAAGTTCCACTATCTGAAATAACGGCAAAAGCGTTCATTTGCAAGTTGTTGTAATCGTGGAAACCTAACGGTTCGTGACGAATAACTCTTTTATCTAATTTAAAACCACTTGCCTCTAACTTTTTGCGACTTCTTGGGTGGCAAGAATAAAGTATCGGCATATCGTATTTTTCAGCAATCGCGTTGATAGCGTTAAAGAGCGAGTTAAAGTTTTTATCGGTGTCGATATTTTCTTCTCTATGCGCCGATAAAAGAATATATTTACCACGCGTTAAGCCTAACTTATTTAAAATGTCGGACTTTTTAATGCTGTCTAAATTTTTATGTAAAACTTCTGCCATAGGCGAACCCGTAACGTAAGTTCTTTCTTTAGGAAGACCACAGTCGGCAAGATATCTTCTTGCGTGTTCAGAGTAAGCCATATTAACGTCGGAAATAATATCAACTATACGGCGATTAGTTTCTTCAGGCAAGCACTCGTCTTTACAACGGTTACCTGCTTCCATATGGAAGATAGGAATATGTAATCTTTTAGCCGAAATAGCCGAAAGGCAAGAGTTAGTGTCGCCTAAAATTAAAAGCGCGTCAGGTTTAATAGCGTTCATAAGTTTATACGAACAATTTATGATATTGCCAACGGTTGCGCCCAAATCGTCGCCCACGGCATCCATATAAACTTCGGGCGCGTCAAGGTTTAAGTCCTTAAAGAACACGCCGTTAAGGTTATAGTCATAATTTTGACCGGTATGCGCTAAAACGCAATCGAAATATTTTCTACATTTATTGATAACTTCGGCAAGACGAATAATTTCAGGGCGCGTGCCTACGATAATTAAAAGTTTAAGTTTGCCGTTATTCTTAAAAGAAATATCGCTATAATCAAGTTTAATATTCATTATTTAACCACCTCAAAAAAAGTATCGGGTTTATTAGGGTTAAAACTTTCGTTAGCCCACATAACCGTAATTAAATCGTCCGTATCGGACAAATTTATAATATTGTGCGTATAGCCAGGAAGCATATGCACAGCCTCTATCTTATCGCCCGAAACGAAAAACTCTAAAACTTCGTCCGTGCCGATTTTTCTTTGCTGAATAAGCCCTTTGCCAGAAACTACCATAAAGAATTCCCACTTGCTATTATGATAGTGTTGCCCCTTAGTAATGCCAGGTTTAGAAATATTAACCGAAACTTGTCCACACTTATCAGATTTTATAAGTTCGGTAAAACTCCCCCTTGCGTCGGTATTCATTTTAAGCGGAAACGCAACCTTTTCCTTTGGAAGATACGAAAGAAAAGTCGAGTAAAGTTTTTTCTCAAACGACCCGCAAGGAATTTCAGGTAAAATTAAACTGTTAGGTTGAGCGTTGAACTTATTTAATAATTCGACGATTTTTCCTAAAGTAACCTTGTGCGTTACAGGAACGAAACAATACTTACCGTTTTCAGTCTTTACAGGGTTAAGTCCATCGTAAAAGCAACGGTTTTCCTTATTTTCTAAAAGGTTAAGCATTTCGTCAACCAAGTCGTCTATATATAAAAGTTCAAGTTCAACGCTTGGGTCTGAAACGGTAATAGGCAAATCGTTTGCGATATTGTTACAAAAAGTTGCAACGGCAGAATTATAATTAGGTCTACACCACTTGCCAAATAAATTAGGAAAACGATAAACGAAAACCTTTGCTCCCGTACTATCGGCATAGTTAAAGAACAAGTCTTCCCCAGCCTTTTTGCTTTTACCGTATTCGCCGTCAGCGTATCTGCC
>JAGCMG010000097.1 GCA_017646555.1 Clostridia bacterium
ACTGATATTATCGTTATCGGGGGCGACGGCACTTTGCACGAAGTGTTAAATGGTTTCCATAGTTTTGATAAGTGTTCGTTAGGGCTTATCCCCTGTGGAACAGGTAACGATTTTGCAGGTGTTTGTGGTATTCCTAAAAATACCGATAAAGCGCTTGACTTAATATTAAACGGCACGCCCAAATACACCGACTATATGCAAATGCCGTCAGTTCGTGGCATGAATATTATCGGTATGGGTATTGACGTTAGCGTTTTAGAAAGATACGAAAAACTTAAAAGAAAAACAAATTTCGGCTATACGTTATGCCTCATTTTAGCACTTTTTAAATTTAACTACGTTGAATTCGACGCTGAATTAAACGGCGAAACAACGCACTACGAATCGTTTATTGCAGGCGCTGCAAATGGCACGAGATTTGGTGGCGGTATAGCAATTTGCCCTAATGCAAAGATTGACGACGGGCTTATAAATTTCGTCGCCGTTAATAAAATGAAAAAAATTAAAATCCCCGGTGCATTTATGAAACTTAAAGCGGGTAAAGTTTTAACCCTTCCCGGCGCAGTTAGTATTCCAGCCGAAAGAATAAAAGTGACTGGTGGTGAAAGTTCTACCGTTCAAGTAGACGGTGAACTTTATAAAAACGTTGAATTTGACGTTCAAGTAGTGCATAATCAACTTAATATGTATCGAGCGTGAAGATTTTTTTAAGTTACAAAAATTTTTTTAAAAAATGCTGTGAAAATCGTTGACAAAAAAATTTTATTCGGTTATAATATCGTAGCATTTATATGGCATATGGCGGCGTAGCTTAGTTGGTTATAGCGGCCGGTTCATACCCGGCAGGTCGTTGGTTCGAATCTGACCGCCGCTACCAAACGGTAACGCGCAGTCAACGAAAAGACTTCGCGTTGCCAACAAAATTTCATAACCGGCCCCTTGGTCAAGCGGTTAAGACACCACCCTTTCACGGTGGTATCATGGGTTCGAGTCCCGTAGGGGTCACCAAGCATACACACTTCCAAATCCTAGATTACTAGGTCAAACGGAAGTGTGTTTTTCATTTCCACCATATTCGCCTCAAGTGTCAAATATGGTTAATATCGCCCGATTTTCACGCGAAAATCGGGCTTTTTACTATATCTATGCAATATTCTATCAAAGCCCGTGCCTAGAAAGCCACGGGCTATTTCTATATCTATCTTCTAAATATCGGGGAAATCGGGGAAAGTGGGGAAAAACGATAGACCACTGAAGATATAGGGTTTTTGGGTTTGCGAAAAAACGGGGTTTTTGAAGGGGTTAAACGTTTGAAAAACCCAAAAACACTGACCTTTCAGTAGTAGAAAAACACCTAGAGCAAACAAAAAAACGAAAATTCCCTGACTTTCCTATGGTAAAAAATGCCGAATTTTTCGCCGTTGATCAATCCTAGCAAACAGGCAAAACGCTATGGCCTCCTACACCTTTTACCATCTTTTTTGCATATTATATAATTTTTTGTAAAATTTTCAAAAAAAGTGTTGACAACAATAAATATTAGTCGTATACTAAAAAAAAAAGGAGAAATTCATTATGAACAAAACAACTTACGCAATCCTTACCTTGCTTTTTAACAGTTATGGTGTTACAAGTTTCCTTAACGGCAACACTAAAAAAGGCGTGTTTACTATCATTTCTGCAATTGTTACGTTCGGTATTGTTGGTATGATTAACGCAATCAAAGGTATCATTGCTGGCATTAAAATTTTCCAAATGACCGATGAAGCTTTTGACGCTGCTGATAAAACAACTCTTAGTGATGCTATTGTTTTCTTTTATAAAGACTAATTTTTGAAAACATCAATGAACTAATAAAAAGGGACTTGTTGACAAACGAGCCCCTTTTTATTTTCTCCCTGTACTTTAGGATATACTGTTTTACATGAATATTGATAAACCAGTGTTAACCTTAACAGTTTCTGAATAATTAACAATTTTTATTCATTAATGAGTTGATCATTTTTGAAAGACTACACATCGCAAATACAATATAACATATAAACTTGTCAGAAGCATACTCACAAAATAGTTAATCCTCTGTTGAAATTTGCTTTCTGATTCCGATTGAATTAACTGATACACTCATTAGCCTCTTAAATCCCCCCTGCTCTAGTGGGAAACTATAAGCCCCCGTAGGGGTCACCAAAAAGGCAAAACACACTTATCTAAGTGTGTTTTTTCTTTTTGTGATTTTTATAATACCTTGAACACATTGGTTCGGAAATCTTGCAAAGCAAGTTTCTTTGCTGAGGCTCACGCTTGCGGGAAACAGCAAGCCCCCGTAGGGGTCACCAAGAAAAAAGAGTAGGTTTTTCCCTACTCTTTTTTGTTGCTAATTTATAAAAGGGACTCGAACGTGAGCGTTAAAAAACAGTAGACACCTACTGTTTTAGCGAGCCGGCGTGATAGTAAACAAAGTTTACGGAGCGAGTCCCGTAGTTTTTTATTCCCTTTCAAGTGTTTCGGCAAGCCCCGTAGGGGTCACTAAAAAATAACGCTCTCAATGATGAGCGTTTTTTAACTTTCTTGTTATTCAAACACTATATCTTTACATTTTTTTGATAAGTTTCGCTAAAATATTGCAATTTATATTTTAATTATGCTATAATTAACACAAATAATTTAGTGCTTTAGCACGATAGGAGGTTAAAATGAACAAGTTTTTAAAAGCTGTTGG
>JAGCMG010000098.1 GCA_017646555.1 Clostridia bacterium
CGTCAATTTACCATACAACGATAAAAGGGAAACGATTTTAGAAGCCTTACTTTTAGCGTTCACCGTTTTTATATGCGCGTATGCGTATATATACGCGGGCATAAAAATTAAGCGTGCTGTTAAGTACTATAAACTCGTTGAGGCGCTTGAAATCGGCTTAAAAGTTGAAAGCGTCGGCGTTTTACAGGAATTTTCTTGCTCGCTTGAAACTTATAATGGTGTGGACGTTAAAACCATAGGTTTTAAAGTTTATAGCGAAAGGTTTACTTCGGAATTTGATAGGTTCGTTTATATTCCGTTTGATAAAGATTTTCCCGAAATAGAAATCGGGCAAAAGGTTAAGTTTTACACGGTGGGGAACGTTCTTCATTCGTACGAAATAATTTAGTAGAGATAGGTTATGGAAAGAAAGGAAATCGAACAAAAATATCTTTGGAAAATTGAAGATTTATATAAAACGCAAGAAGAATTTGACGCTGATGTTAAAAGAGCAGAAAGTTTAATGGATTTTTCTAAATATCAAGGCAAATTATCCGACGAAAAGGTTATGCTTGAATATTTTAAACTTACTGATAAAGTCGCAATGATTATCGAAAGACTGTACGTTTACGCTATGATGAAAGTCGATACCGATACGCGTGATAGTTCGGCTAATAAACTTTTAGCAATAGCAGAAAAGTTGAGCGTATCTTTTTCAAGCAAAATTGCATTTGCCGTGCCTGAAATTTTAGCGCTTGATAAAAAAATGCTTAACGAAATTAAAGACAAAAAAGAGTTTAGCGAATATTCCTATTCGTTAAAAACTTTAATCGATAAAAAAGAGCATATTTTAAGCGCTGAACAAGAAAAGATTTTAGCGTCTTTAGGTGAAGTTACAAGCACTTTCAAGGAAATTTTTTCTAAAATAGACAATGCCGACCTTTCGGTTAAACCCGTTAAACATAGGGGCAAAACTTATGAGATTTCGCACGGGACTTATTCCGTGCTTTTGCAAAACGAAGATAGGGCATTAAGAAAAAAGGCTTTTAAGAATTATTACGACGCTTATATTAGCGTTATAAACACTATTTCTTCAAACTACCGTGGTTTAGTTAAAAAGAACGTGTTTTACGCTAAAACTCGTGGCTATGAAGACTGTTTATCAATGGCATTAAAGGGTGAAGACGTCGATAAAAAAGTTTACCTTAACTTGTTAAATTCGGTTAGTAAAGCGTTGCCGACCTTGCATAAATACGTTAGCATAAAGAAAAAGACCTTAGGCGTTAACACTATGCACATGTACGATATGTACGTTCCGTTAGTTGCAGGCGCTGACTTAAAAATGGAATACGAAGACGCTTATAACTATGTTATAAAAGCACTTTCGCCGTTAGGGGAAAAATACGCGGATTTATTAAAAACGGCGTATACTGACAGCTGGATTGACGTTAAGGAAACGACTGGCAAAAGAAGTGGTGCGTATAGTGTTTCCGTTTACGATTGCCATCCGTTCGTATTATTAAATTATCAAAAAACCACGCACGATATCTTTACTATCGCGCACGAAATGGGACACGCAATACATTCGTATTTTTCTAATAAAAATCAACCGTACCCAAAAGCCGATTATCGCATTTTTGTCGCCGAAGTAGCAAGTACGGTAAACGAAGTGTTGCTTCATAGATATATGCTTAGCACCGTTAAAGATAAGGCGCTTAAAAAGTACGTGTTAAGTTACTTTTTAGAAATGATAAGAACGACTTTATTTAGGCAAACGCAGTTCGCTGAATTTGAGTACGTCACTCATAAAACGGAGTTTGACGGCGAACCGTTAACAAAAGACTTTTTATGTAAAACTTATCACGACTTAAATAAAAAGTATTACGGAAAATCGGTTGTTTCTGATGACGAAATAGCGTACGAATGGGCAAGAATACCGCATTTTTATTCGGCTTTTTACGTATACAAATATTCGACGGGAATAATAAGCGCGTTATCAATCGCCGATAGAATTTTAACAGAGGGCGAACCTGCCGTAAAAGATTACTTTAAGTTTTTATCTTCTGGCTCGTCGGACGGCCCTGTTGAATTATTAAAGATTGCAGGTGTAGATTTAACGACTAAAACGCCGTTTGAAAAAGCAATGAACACCTTTAAGAATTACCTTAAAGAATTTGAGAATTTATAATTAGGAGAACTAAAATGCCTAAAAAATTAAACAAAAGCGAATTGGATGTAAAGGGCGTTCAAATGCCACACAATTTAGAAGCCGAACAAGCGCTTTTAGGTTGTATGCTTTTAGACCCTGAAATACAAATGGATTGTATCAGTAAGTTACAAGAAAACGATTTTTTCGTATCTTCTCACCAATACATTTTTGAAGCAATGGTAGAAATCAACCGTCAAAATTCGGCGATTGATATCGTAACTTTACTTGATATGCTTGAAAAATCGGGCACTATTGAATCGGCTGGTGGCGTAGATTATATTACTAAACTAACGGAAGTTATACCGTCTTCGGCTAACTATAACTTATACCTTTCAATCGTTACGCGTGACGGTCTTTTAAGAAGAATTATTAAAGGCTCGGCTGAAATTATTTCTACTGCGCAAGTAGCGCAAGACGATAGGGAAGCGCTTGCGTTTGCTGAAAAAACCGTGTTTGATTTATCTTCAACGCGCGATTCTACGGAAATGGCTAAAATTAGTAGCGTTATTCCTGAAGTAGTTAATAAATTCGATAAAATCAGTAAAGATAAAAACGCGTTTAGGGGCTTGTCTACGGGCTTTAAGCGTTTGGATTATATCACCAACGGCTTGCACGAAACCGACTTTATTCTAATCGCTGCGCGTCCGTCAGTTGGTAAAACTTCGTTCGCTATGAATATCGTCGAAAATATCGCTACCACGCAAGATAAAGTTTGTGCCGTTTTTTCACTCGAAATGGGGAGGGAACAATTAACGCAAAGAATGCTTTGTTCGGTTGCAGAAGTTAGTATGGAAAGCGCACTTAAAGGTAATTTAACCAAACAAGAGTGGTTAAGACTTGCAAGGGCAAGAGAAAAACTTTCTAAAGCCAAGATTTTTATCGACGATTCAACGCTTATCACGCCTGCTGAAATGCTTTCAAAATGCCGTAGGTTAAAGCGTCGTCACGGTCTTGATTTAGTTATGATTGACTACATACAGTTAATGACAGGTGGTAACAAAAACGCCGACAACCGTCAACAAGAAGTTTCGGAAATTTCACGTTCGTTAAAGGTGCTTGCAAAAGAAATGAAAGTTCCTGTTTTGGCACTATCTCAGTTATCACGTGGTATCGAAACGCGTACAGACCAAACCCCACAACTATCAGATATTCGTGAATCGGGCGCTATCGAACAAGACGCAGATATCGTTATGTTCATTAGTCGTAAAAAGGAAATTAAGGACGAAAACGATAACCCTAATATTGCTGAAATTTCTATCTCTAAACATAGAAACGGGCCTACCGGCACGATTAAGTTATTCTTTAAGGGCGAGTGCACTAAGTTTATGAATTTAGAAGATAATCCACAAACGGAAGAAACCCCACAAGAAGAAAAGGCAGAACTTAACGAAATTGCCCCAAATTCGCCTGAAAACGAAAGGGTTAGCGATTTTGAACAAGTTGGTTTTGAAGAAGATAAAGAATACGATAACGAAGATTATTCCGACGATACCGACGGCGAAATTTTCGGTTAACAAGGAGCATTTATGAAGATTGCAATTTCTAACGACCACGGTGGTGTTAATTTTAAGAACGCATTAAAAAAACACTTTGAAAGCAAGGGCATTGAATATATCGACTACGGTTATCAACCGGGGCTTGATAATACTGATTACCCTGATTACGCGTTGAGCGCTTGCCAAGCAGTTTTAGACGGCACTTGTGATTACGGTGTGTTAATTTGTGGTACGGGTATCGGTATGAGTATCGTTGCTAATAAAATTCCAGGAATTCGTTGTGGGCATTGTTCCGATACTTTTAGCGCGCGTATGACGAAAATGCACAACCACGCTAATATGATTTCCGTTGGGGAAAGAATTATAGGCGAAGGGCTTATGTTAGATATAGTTGACGCGTTTATTTCGGCTGAAAACGAACAAGGCAGACATTTAAGGCGCGTTGAAAAAATTACTGCAATAGAGAAAAAATATTCTAAGTAAGGAAGTTAATCATGAAAATTAAAAAAGCCGTAATAGCGGCTGCAGGTTTAGGCACGCGATTTTTACCTATAACGAAAGCCGTTCCAAAGCCTATGTTACCCGTTTTTGATAAACCTACAATTCAGTACATAATGGAAGAAATTAAATCGGCTGGTATTGAAAAGACGGCTATTATAGTTAGTGGGGATTGTCCCGTTATTAAAAACCATTTTAGTGAGGCTAAGGTTTTAGAAGAAAACTTAAAGCAAACGGGTAAAAAAGACCTTTACGATATCGCTATGGCAACGCGTGATTTTGGGGAAATAGAGTTTATAATTCAACCTACCCCAAACGGTTTAGCAGGCGCGCTTTTATGCGCTGAAGATTTTATCGCTGGTGAGCCTTTTGCGCTTTTACTTGGAGACGAAATTTACGCTAATAAAGACGGCGATAAATCTTGCCTTAAAAAACTTATAGACGAATACGAAAAAACGGGCGTTAGCCAAATTGCCGCGATGGAAGTTTTTGGGGATGATATAAGTAAATACGGTAACTTTGCCGTTAACGAAAAATCGGGCTATAACGCCGTGTACGATATTATTGAAAAGCCGTCGTTATCAGATGCGCTTTCCAACCTTGCCGCTATGGGTAGATACGCGTTGTCAAGTGAAATTTTTACTTTCATAAAAGAACTTTTTAAAACGCAAACTAAAGGCGAAGTTTATTTAACTGACGCGCTTAAAGATATGGCTAATTCGATAGGGCTTTACGCTTGTCCGTTTAACGATGCTCGTTACGATATCGGCGATAAGGTAGGCTATATTAAAGCAAATATAGAATATTCGCTTAAAAACGAAAAAGTTTCAAGCGAAATCAAAGAATATTTAAAGGAACTTTTAGAAACTTTATAAAGAGATTAGTATGAATTTAGATAGATATTCACACGAACTTAAAGA
>JAGCMG010000099.1 GCA_017646555.1 Clostridia bacterium
GAAAAGGTTGAAATGAGAAGAAGACAAATCGTTGCTTCTCAAAGAGTTATCTTAGAAGCCGAAAAGGCTGAAAGAGATGCTATTAAAGCTGAAAAACTTGAAGCGTTCTTCAACAGCATCCAAGTTGGTGACGTTGTAACCGGTACTCCAGTTCGCTTCGCTGAATTCGGCGCATTCGTTCAAGTTAATGGTTTCGATTGCTTAGCACACGTATCAGACCTTGCTTGGAACGGTTGCTCAAATCCTGCTGACGTTCTTGAATTAAATAAAGAATATCAATTCAAAATCCTTAAAATTGATGCTGATAAACAAAAAGTTTCTATCGGCTACAAACAATTACAACCAAAACCTTGGGAACTCGTTAACGAAAAATATAGCGTTGGCGACGTTATCAATGGTAAAGTTGTAAGAATCGTAAGTTTCGGTGCTTTCGTTGAGGTTGAAAAAGGTATCGACGGCTTAGTTCACGTTTCACAAATTTCTAACAAATGGCTTGAAAATCCATTAACTTCATTAGAAGTTGGTCAAATCGTTGAAGCAAAAATCATTGCTATCGACGCTGACAAGGAAAAAATGAACTTATCAATCAAGGCCCTTTTACCAGAAGAACCAAAGCCTGAAAAGAAAGAAGTAGTTGAAAAGGTTGAAGTTGTTGAAGAACCAGAACTCAAAGAATGGATTGACGATAATACCGGTAGTATTTCAATTGCTGACTTAGTTGGCAAATTAGACGACTAATTTAATTAAAAATTTAAGACACGCTATAAAGCGTGTCTTTTTTTTGCTAAATTTTAAATTAAATCATAAATTGTACTTTTTAATAATATATATTATTATGTTAACGAATTTCTTCCAAAAAAATTAAGTGATGCCATAAACAAGTTAAATACGGACAAACTTAATGAAATTCGTTTACGCAAAAACTTACCCGTTATAATTAAATACGATTTTAATAAGTATTTTATTAATGAAAACGGATTAACTTTTGATAAATCTCATGCAATAATGGCTGATGACGAAGTATTTAAGGAAATCATTTCTGCCGTAACCGAAAACTCTTTATACGCGCACAATGAAAAATTAAAAAACGGCTATTTGATTTCAAAAAATAAAGTACGGATAGGCGTGTGTGGAGAAACGGTTTTTAACGACGGCGTTAAAACTATAAAAAATATTACTTCGATTTTAATTAGAGTTCCACACTTAATTAAAGGAATAGCCAATAAAATCATAAAATATCTATTTATTGATAACGAATTTTTATGTACTTTAATAGTATCGCCACCCGGTTTTGGGAAAACTACTTTACTTAAAGATTTAATTCTTGTTTTATCTAATCATTACGAAATATTGGTTATAGACGAAAGGGGCGAACTATTTGAAGAAGAGGTTTCGGCTGATTATATTAGATTTTCAGATAAAAACTATGGATTTGAAAAAGGAGTAAGAGTTATGTCACCCGAAATTATTGCAACTGATGAGTTGATAACTGAAAGCGACTATATTTCTTGCAATAAAATTGCCAAAAGTGGCGTGAAAATCATAGCAACAGCGCACGGAAAAAGCATAAATGAATTTACACTTTCAAACCTGCCGTTCGATAGAATAATTTTACTAAATAACTTGAAAAACGCTGGCGAAATTAAGGCTGTTTATGATAGGCATAATAACATAATCTATGGCTAAAACTATACTTTTATCTTTACTTATACCAATATTTAGTATAATTGGAAAACGGTTTAGTAAAAAATACGAATTATTGAGAAGTTTTTTTGAAGATTTTCAATTATTTATAAATATTTTTGAAAAAGAAATAGATTTTTCTGAAAAAAGTTTAAAGGAAATTATAAATGATTTCCCTAAGAAAAACGGCGATTTTTATCAATTTTTAACTAACGCTATATTTAATAAAGAAATTATTAAACCAAACTATATTTTAGATAGTGATTTTTCTTTAATAAACAATTTTATCAAAGAATTAGGTATTTCTGATAAATACACTCAAAAAAATATCGTTTTAGATTTTAAAAACTATTTAAAAAGTAGTTATGAAAAGGCAAAAAAAGACGAAAACGTTAATAAAAACCTATATTTTAAGTTAGGACTTTTATTTGGATTATTTATTTTTATTTTATTATTTTAAGGGTAAAAAATTGGACTTAAACATTGACCTTATATTCAAAATAGCAGCAATAGGAATATTAATTACCGTAATAACGCAAGTATTAAAAAAAAGTGACCGCGACGATATAGCAATGCTAGTTAGCATCGTCGGCATCGTTATCGTTTTAACACTCGTAGTTAACGTCGTTGGAGAACTATTTACCACGATAAAACAAATATTTTACTTATACTAATGATAAAAATCTTTTTAGTTGCTTTCGTTTCGGCTTTTTTAATACTAACCTTAAAAGCGTTAAATAGTGATTTTTATCAAACTGCTATAATATGTACAGGCATAATTTTAAGCGTTATGATAACCGAATATTTATCACAAACCTTTAATTTAATAAGCAAATTAACCACTTTAAGTGGAATAAGTCCAACGATTTTTAAAATAGTAATTAAAGCAGTTGGAATAGGGTATTTAAGCGAATTTTCGGCAAGTACTTTAGAAGATTTTGGGTTAAATTCGATATCAAAAAAGGTTTTATTGGCGGGTAAAATTATAATAATAGTAATTTCTATACCGATAATCGAAACAATGATAACAATTATTGAAAAGTTTGTTAATTTATGAAAAATTTTTATTTAATTATTATAATTTTATTAATTTTTCCATTATTTTCTACTCCAAAAACGGCTTTTGCAGAAGAAAGTAAAGAAAATTTTAGCGATATATTAAACGAACAACTATCAAGCATTGATTTTTCTAAACTAAACGATTATTTAAACTCAAATTTAAGCGAATATGATATAAACTTTTTTAGTTATATAAAAAAACTAATTTCAGGCGAATATTCAATAGAATTTAACAACTTTTTAACCTACTTATCAAGTATTTTATTGTCAAATTTTTCTAATATTTTTTCGATTATAGCAGGAATATTATCAATTGCCATACTTTATAAGTTAGTAAATGAGTTTTCAACATTTTCAGATGAAATTAAATCGATTATTTTCTTTGTTTCTCTATCAGCAGTGATTTTACTGATATTTTCAGCAATATTTACTGCTATACAAAAAGTTCAAACAACTATAAATTCCTTAAACAACCTAATTTCAATATTGTCACCAATTTTTGTAACCGTTATGGCATCAGGTGGTGCGGGAGTTTCAAGCGCAGTTTTTGGGGTTACGCATATATACTTTAACACTATAACTACAAGCGTAATTATACTAACGGTTTTTCCACTTATTAAAACTATAATCGTTTTATCAATCGTGAACAGTATTTCCAATGAAATCAAGTTGGATGCTATTATTAAGTTTATAAATTCACTTATTAAGTGGATTTTAGGTATATCTTTTACAATTTTCACAGCGTTTTTATCTATAAAAGGAATAACGGCAAGCATTACGGATGGAATTTCGCTAAAAGCAACAAAATACGCTATATCTAATTCAATTCCTATTATCGGCAGTTATATTTCCGGTGGGTTTAATTTGGTAATAGCGTCAAGTCTATTAATTAAAAATGCGTTAGGCGTTGGCGCGCTACTTTTAATAATTTTAACAGTTATATCACCATTAATTTTTGTAATAACGCTAAATTTAGCCTTGAAGTTAACTGCAGGTCTTACCGAACTTATTGCCGATAAAAAATTTTTTGAACCGATTGAAAAGATTTCTAACGGAATTTCACTCTTAACCGTCGCGCTTTTAGGAGTTGCATTTATGGCATTTATTATGTTTTTCACTATAATTTCGACCACAAATTCGTTTATTTAGGTGTAATTTGCAAACGGTTTTTACTATTTCAGTTTCAATAATACTATTTTCGGTTTTACTTGCAATTTTGCCAGACGGTAAAACAAAGCCTATTATAAAATGGCTGTTTTCAATAATATTTTCCTTAATTTTAATCAATTCCTTAAATGATTTAAATATAAATATTATTAAAACGAACCAAAATTCTACTAAAAATCAGCAAACTTACTATATTTCAACCGTTGCAATTTTAACCGACGAATATAATAGTAATCTTTTTAGTGATTTGACAAAAAATTACAATTTAGACTTTAAAACTTTTTACGAAATAAACGGTGGCTTAATTAAATACAAAAAAATACAAATTGATTTAAAAAATACCGTTATAAACGACGAAAATAAACATATAAATATACAAAACGAACTTACAACTATAATAAACGCCATCTATGGAGATGAGATAAATATCGAATTTTTATGAATAAAATTATAAACTTTTTCAAAAACAATAAAACAGCACAAGTAATTTTTATATCAATTTTATGTGTTATTATTTTAGTTATCGCAATAAGTTCGTTCAACAACGTTAAAAGTAAAGATACGGTTAGTTCATACGCAACAATGCTGGAAGAAAAACTTATTGATACGCTTTCGACAATCGACGGAGTTGGCAAAATAAAAGTAGCGCTAACGGTTTCTTCTGAAAATTATCAAGAAATCGCGTACGAAACAACGGTAAAAGACTTTGGTGGAACGACGGAAACGGTAACTTCGCCTATAATTATTAACGGCGAACCAGTGGTTATTAAAACCTGTTATCCCGAAATTTTAG
The DNA here is from genome assembly GCA_017646555.1 of Clostridia bacterium. Taxonomy (GTDB): domain Bacteria; phylum Bacillota; class Clostridia; order Christensenellales; family Borkfalkiaceae; genus UBA11475. The sequence continues at coordinate 4,703 of JAGCMG010000099.1, forward strand.
GTGTTGTAATCGTTGCTGAAGGTGCTAACGATTATTTGACTTGTTTTAGGCTGGTTGAATCAACTGCAAATTTATTAAAAATTTCGGTTGATAAAATAAATGTTTACGCAATGAAATAAAAAAAAGGAGTATAAATATGAGCAAAAAGAAAAAAATTATTATACTATCGATAATGTTAGGCTTATTAGCGGTAACAGCCGTTTTAAATTACGTATTCACCGCAAATACCATTACTGACGGAGATATTCAAACTTCGGCAAGCGCAAGTTATTTTTCGGAATACCGTTCAAGACGAATCACAACAAGAAATGAAGAACTTTTACAAATCGACAATATTATAGCGTCTGCCGAAGAAGGCTCAATAGAAAAGAGTGAAGCGTTAAAACTAAAAACCGAACTTATGGAAATAACCGAAAAAGAACTTTTACTCGAAAGTTTAATCAAGGCCTACGGATTTGAAGACGTAGTAGTAATTATGAGTTTAAGTTCCGATAACATCAACGTAATAGCAAAAACGAATGAAATTACTGCTGATGACAGCATTAAAATTTACTCAATTATCGAAGAAGAACAGGTTGGCGACCCTGCAAACGTAAAGATTATACCAATTGTTTAAAAAAACACTATGCAAAATCAATATTTTGTGTTAAAATAATATAAGAATTAACACGAGGTGTTGTATGAATATTTTAAAGAAAGTTCCAACCACACAAGATAGTGATGGTAAAATATGTTACGGCAACGGTATTTTAACGAATATTGTTATGCTTTCGGTTGAAGAAGTGGACGGCGTTATGATAGCACCGTCTTCTAAACCTATCGACTACTTTTTCGATAAAGACGGCGTTGTAGTTGATATTGATATTAAAATCAACTATACTTGCAACGTTTCGGAAACGGCTTACAACGTTCAAGAATCGGTTAGACATAACGTTGAGGCTATGACGGAATATAAAATTTCTACAGTAAACGTATTCGTTAAAGATATTTATTTTGACGATTCTGCTTTGAAAAAGGATGCAAGATAATGAGTAAACCAGGTCAAAAGAGAAGTCTTGCAAGGGAAACGGTTTATAAATATCTCTTTGCAAGAAATTTTAATGGTGAAGACCCTAAACTTTATCGCGTACTTTCTGAAGAGGCTGGTCTTAACGGTGAATCAAAAGCATTTGCTGACTCACTTTTAAAATCCGTTATTTCGCATTATGATACTCTTTTACAAAAAGTTGAAAGTATCGTTGACGGCTATAAATTAGAAAGAATTTATACAACCGATAAGTGCGCGCTTGTTTTGGCAATCGCTGAACTTACTTATTTTGACACACCAAAACCTGTCGTTATTGATGAAATGGTGTCACTGTCTAGTATTTATTCAACGGAAAAAAGTTCAGACTTTGTCAACGGCGTTCTTGCAAAATACATAAAGGAAAACTAATATGGCTACTATTATAGATGGAAAAGCAGTTTCGCTTGCAATTAAAGACCAATTGAAAAAAGATATCGCTGAATATAAAACTTCTACCGGCAAGGATATTAGCCTTGCCGTAGTTTTAATTGGCGACGACCCAGCATCAAAAGTTTACGTTAATAATAAAGCAACTGCTTGCGAATATGTGGGTATTACTTCATATACCTATAGATTACCACAAGAAACAACCCAAGAACAAGCAGAAGACTTGGTTTCTTCATTAGTTAACGACGAAAAAATCACGGGTATTTTGGTTCAATTACCATTTCCAAAACATCTTGACGAAAATAAAATCCTTAAACTTATTCCTGCTAATAAGGACGTTGACGGATTTTCCGACGAAAATATCGGTAAACTTTTACAAGGCAAAAAAACTGTAGTTTCGTGTACGCCTTTCGGGGTTATGGAACTTCTTAAACATTATAACTACGATTTAACGGGAAAAAATGCAGTCGTTATCGGTAGAAGTAACATAGTAGGCAAGCCTATGACGGCGCTTTTAATCAACGCTAATGCGACTGTTACCGTTTGCCATAGTAAAACTAAAAATTTAGCAGAAATAGCAAGAACTGCCGACGTTTTAATAGTTGCTATCGGTAGACCTAAATTCGTTACCGAAGATATGGTAAAAGACGGCGCAGTAGTTATTGACGTTGGTATAAATAGAGTTGACGGTAAACTTGTTGGCGACGTTGATTTTGATACCGTTTCTAAAAAAGCAAGTATGATTACGCCTGTTCCAGGTGGCGTAGGTCCTATGACTATCGCTATGCTTATGAAAAACACTTTTATCGCAGGGACGGAGCGCTAACTAATGACTTTTGATAAAAAATACGCTGAATATTTATCGTACTTTAACGAAAGTTTTGACTCGTATTTAAATTCATTATCAACCGTACCAAACAATTTACTTGATGCGATTAAATATTCGGCCAACGCTGGGGGGAAAAGAATTCGCCCAGTATTACTGTTTTTAGCCAACGATACTTTAGGTGGAAAAAAAGAAGAAGTTTTACCATTTGCAATCGCAATTGAGTGTATACACACTTATTCGCTTATACACGACGATTTGCCAGCAATTGATAATGACGATTTTAGAAGAGGACAATTATCAAACCATAAAAAGTTTGGTGAGGCAATGGCTATTTTAGCAGGGGATTCTTTATTAAACCTTGCATATGAAACAGTTTTAAATTTGCCTACATTTAGCACAAAACATGCTAAATCACTTAAACTTTTAGCCGAATACGCTGGCGTTGGTGGTATGATTAAAGGTCAAATTTTAGACCTTTTCGGTGGAGAAGACCTAAATAATATAGACGGTATAAGCCAAATCCTATTAAACAAAACGGCAAAATTATAAGACCGCTTTTAGACGTTTCTAGAAAGCAAATTGACGATTACGTTAAACTAAACAATTTACCCTTTACGCAAGACAAAACCAACCTACAGGACGATTATTCAAGAAATTACATTAGGAACAACCTTGTTCCTTTGATTGAAAAAAGGTTTCCCGAGGCCGTTGAATCAGCCACTAGATTTTGTGGTATTGCAAGGTTAGAAGACGAGTTTCTTGACAAGCTTTCGTCAGAGATTATTGAAGAGAAAGACGGTAAGTTTTATATCCCACTTGATAAAAACGGCGTTTTAATTAAGCGCGCCGTAATAATTTCACTTAACCGCTTAGGTCTTGAAAAAGACTATGAGTTTATTCACGCTGAGCAAGTGTTATCTCTTAAAAACTTGCAAAGCGGTGCAAAAATTACCCTACCTAACGGCTTTGTTGCGATAAAGGAATACGGTTATGCCGTTCTTCAAAAAGACGGCGCGGAAAAAAACCTTGCCGTTTACCCTTTTTCGATTGGCAGTTTTGATTTTGATGGCGCTACGGCTGAAATATCTAACACCTGCGGTTTACTTAAATTTGACGGGGATAAAATTCCCGACGGCGCAGTTATAAGAACGCGCCGAGAGGGGGACGTTTTTAAAAAGTTTGGCTCTGGCACTAAAAAGCTTAAAGAGTTTTTAATCGATAAAAAAATCCCTTTATCTAAAAGGGACAAGATGCCGGTTATTGCAAAAGATAACGTTGTTTATTTAGTTTTTGGCGTTGAAATTTCTGACGACGTTAAAATTACAAACACCACTAAAACAATTTTATATGCAAATTTAAAAGCGAACGATTAGTTCGCTTTTTTAATTTACTTTTCGATAAGTATGGTAACGTTTTCGTCGCTTTTTCGACACAAGGTATAGGTTAATTTTTTACCAAGCTTATTTTTTTCAAATAAAAATACCGTTTGCTTTGAGTTTTTTAATACGCGCTTTCTAATAGCAGTTTGCCTTAAATCAAAATCGGAAATCGTTCCGTCTAGTGAGTATGCCGCCGTTGTCATAAACGATATATCTATATTTAAGTCTTTTGCGTATTCTTCTGCAAGCGAGCCAACGAGGCACATATCTTGCTCGTAATATTCGCCACCTATTAAGATGCACGGAATATGTAACGAAGAAGCGTTTTGAAGCGCCTTTATAGAATTAGTTACCACCGTTATATTTTTATATTTGATAAGGTGCGGAATTATATATAAGCAAGTTGACGAACTATCTAAAAATATAGTGATATTATCCCTTAAAAAAGGAAGAGCTTGTTCGCAAAGCCTTTTCTTTTTGTTAGCGTCTAGCAAAAAGCGCTCGGTAACGGGCATCTCGCGAAAGTCTACTTTTAAAATAGCCCCGCCCCTATACCTTTTTAAATATCCTTGCTTTTCCATTTCGGCAAGATCGCGCCTTATAGTCATTTCCGAAACGTAAAGGGTTTTTGAAAATTCTTTTACCGAAACTTTACCCTTTTTATAAAGTAAATCAAGTATTTCGTGCTGTCTTGAATTGTTTGTCATAATACCACCTTTGTGCGAAAACATTTTCATTTATAAACATTTCGAACATTTATTGATTTTGTTTTGTTCTAATGATAAAATTATAATCAAATAAAACACCATTGTCAATATAGTGAGGTTTATTATGTTAGTTACAATGAAAGAAATGTTACAAGACGCTAAAAAAAATCATTATGCGATACCCGCTTTTGATATTAGCAACTATGAAATGATGAAAGCCGTTTTAGAAACTTGTGAAGAAGAAAAGTCGCCC